>DATJLH010000267.1:0-8742 GCA_035490615.1 Cellvibrio sp. | reverse complement strand
TTCCAACGGCAACCCCGTTGCCATTCGCGGTATCGATAGCCACACCCTGATGTTCAAACACGCATTCGACAGTACGGAATTTTCCTGGATCACCAACCACACCGACACCAACGAACGTTACGGTGTTGCCGGGGAAGTGCGCGGCAATGATCGCACCGGGAATGTCTTGTTTTTCACCCAACCCTTTGTCGAAGAATTTATTGCGCAATTGGATGATCCCGTGGATCAGGCATTTTTTAGTGCGCAGATGGCGGACCAACTGGCCGGCAACTTTGTCGGCAGCGATCAATATTACGACGTGGAAACCTTATCATCGGAAGCGCGTTTTTCAGGGGAGCGTGATCGTTTGAGTTATGTGGCTGGCGCGTACGTTTTGTTAACGGATCGCGCTGATACGATTCGCGCAACCTGGGAAACACCCAATGGTGCGCCGTTTAATTGCACACCCGCCTACACCGGCGGCCCGAGTGTTACGGACTTCACGTGCAACGGTTTAATCAATGCGACCCAGAATGAACAAGACAATACCGCCTGGGCATTATTCGCCAGTACGGATTACCAATTGTCCGATGTGTTTACCCTGACGTTAGCCGCGCGTTACGATGAAGACCGGCGCGAAGTCACACGCATCGATGGCCCCACTGTGGATACCGATGGCCTTGGCGTTGGTGCCTGCGACTCAGATGCCGACCCGGAAAATTGCGCACCGGCCGGTGCAAAACTTGAAGAGACGTTTGACGCATTTCAACCCAAGGCATCATTGGTTTATACACCGAACGAAGACTGGAGCTTTTATACAACCTATGCACGCGGTTTCCGCAGCGGCGGTTTCAATGCCTCTGGCGCACTGCTGACTGACACTTACGATAAGGAGACCCTCGACAGTTTTGAACTCGGTTTCAAAACCACATTGCTGGATGGTCGCCTGCGCGCAAGCTCGGCGATTTTTTACCAGGATTATCAAAACGCGCAGCAATTTGAATTCGATGGCAACACCTTTGTGCAAAGTCTTTACAACATTCCGGAAAGTACGATTTACGGCATCGAAGGCACCCTTGATCTGGCGGTGACCGAGACATTGACTGCCGGCGCCGGTTTCGGCTGGATGGATTCTGAAATCGTTGAATTTGATGATGAGATCTTTAACCGAATGGAATCCGAATTACTTGCACGCACCGCCAACAGCGTGGAACTGCCTGCCGGCACGCGCGAAGCCTTTGATCATCAGTTTGAAGGCGAACACCTACCCAATTTTGCCCACCAGACCGCCAACCTGTTTTTATTACACGAATTGCCCTTTGGCAGAGATAAAACCCTGATCACCCGGGTGGATTACAACTACTCTGGTGACCGTTATTGGTGGCTGGATGGCCAGGATGTACAGGAATCGGTCAATCTGGTGGATTCCAGCATTGCCCTGCAATTGGCGGATAATTTGGAATTCCAATTGTGGTGTAAGAATTGTTTCGATACGGAATATGATTCTGAATACGCTCCTACAGAAAAAGAGTTGTTTGGTGGCGCGGCAAAAGACGTGGCTTATCGTGCGCGGGGGATTACCTGGGGGGTTAAGGCGAAGTATGATTTTTAGGTAGTGCCGGGTCTGTGTCGGATTACGCTGCGCTAATCCGACCTACGGTCTTGTAAGCGTCCCACTTTATGTTTGATGTGGGACGCTCTGAATTCTCATCCGTATTTTGTTGTTGCAAGCGTACGATTTTAGCGGCTTCCCACTTTCCGGCATTACTGCCAATTCCCACCTTTCTCCCAGCGTTAACTGTTACTGGATGATCGACTAGTACCTCAGTTATAGTCCAGACACTGTTGACAAGGTGATTATTACGCGCGCAGAAAGTATAACGATAAATCGCACATAACAATAACGCCGGTCCGCTTTCGATCACGCATTAATCCATTTTATTTCTCTTTCGTTACAAGTTTTTCGTCAAGCCAGCGCTTGCGATAAAAGGGGTTTCTGTTGCGACAAGTGGGAATGAAGTTGTGTGGACTTCGCGGTTATTGATTAGCGATTGTGATTACATGAATACGTCAGGATTCTTGCCCGAAGCTAAAGCACCTGACGTTCACCATGTCGGTTGTTCAACTGACAATCAGGGAGTTGTGCTGTCCAGGGAGCCGATGTAAAGGATCTGTGACTTACCTCACGAAAAGCGGTGGCGGGATGGTGCCCAACCTTTCGTTTCCACCAACAGCCGTGGTGTGTACAAACGCTGCATCCACTTAACAACCCTCCACATAATAACAATGGAGAACATCGATGAACTCTCTGAAAACGCTCTGGCGTGAGCATGGCAATGGTATTCGTCACACACGCTGGTTATTGTCGGTTCTTGTTTTCAACCTGCTGGCCGTAACGACGGTATTTGCGCAAGCACCGGTAAGCACAGATTTTCAGCGGCATGTGGTCGCGGAAGGTCTGGACTTGCCGATGGAATTTGAAATTTCAAACGATGGCCGTGCGTTTGTGGTCGGAAAATGCGGCGCGTTTTACGCGTGGAATCTCGATGGCGGCGTCGCGTCCCAAACCTCGACGGTGCCCAACGTGCGCTGCGAATTTGAAGACGGTTTATTGAGCCTGGCGCTCGATCCGAATTTTACGAGCAACGGTTACGTGTATTTTCAATACACCGCACCCGGCAGCCTGACGCGGGTATCGCGTTACCGGGTGAATGCGAACAACACGCTGGATTTGACTTCAGAAAGCATCCTGCTCGAATGGCAAACGGGCGATGAAGCCCACGGGCACATGGGCGGTTCCTTGCAATTTGATACAGCGGGCAACCTGATTATCACCACTGGTGACAACAAAGCGGCCGGCGGTTATTTCCAGCCAGCGGCTCAGGAAACCTCTGGCAACACCAACGACCTGCGCGGCAAAGTCCTGCGTATCCGACCCACCGCCGCGGGCGGCTACACGATTCCCGCTGGCAATTTATTTGCCGGCGACGCAACCCATCGGCCGGAAATTTATGCCATGGGTTTTCGTAACCCCTTCCGCCTTAACATCGACCCGCTGACCGGTTATCTGTATGTCGGCGATATCGGCCCGGATGCCTCCGCAGATAGCGCCGAAGGCCCCGGCGGGCTGGATGAGATCAACGAGATTCGCGAAGCGGGTAACTTCGGCTGGCCGTATATCATCGGTTACAACCAGCCCTATGCCGGCTTCAACCCCAACAATATCGTCAACAATTACAACCTCAACACCGGCGCGAACAACCTGCCCCCATCCAAATCGGCGCTGTGGACCATTCGCCACCAGGCGACCATGTCTGGCCCGGTGTATCGCTTTGATGAAAGCATTGATCACGACTTTAAACTGCCCGCCTATTACAACGGCAAATTGATCTTCTGGGATTTCAACAGCAGCCGCTTCTTCACCATTGACCTGGCCGCCAACAATAATCCACCCATCGCGGAACCCATGCCGATCAACACCAACGGTTTCCAGGGCGCCATTGATACCGAACTGGACCCGCGCACCCATCAGCTTTACGTATTGCAATGGGGTTCAGGTTGCTGTGACAAAGAGCCCTACGGTGGCGGTGCACTCTATCGCTTTGACCACATCGGCGATCGCGATAACGGCACCAATATTTCAGTGGGCAGTACGGCCACAGCAACCTCTGCTGTCGGCGGCAACCTCGCGGCCTACGCGGTGGATGGTGACCCGGCCACGCGCTGGGAAAGTGCATCGTCCGATCCGCAAACACTCGACATTGAACTGCAACAGGCGTCCACTATCGGCAGTATTGTGATCACCTGGGAAAATGCTTACAGCTCCCGCTACGTGATCGAAGGCTCGATGGACGGCAACACCTGGGATGTCCTGGTAAACAACACCGACGGTCACGGCGGAACGGAATTTCATTTGATCGATTCCACCAAAGAGTACCGTTACATTCGTTTGACCGGCACCGAGCGCGGCACGGGTTACGGCCACTCGATTTATGAGTTTGAAATCTTTGCCGGTGGCGAAGAAGAACCGCCGGAAGAGCTGACAGAATTTGCTTACCTGAATATGCCGCACACCCTGGATACGCAATTTACCGGCGTACCGCGCTTGCTGTCGCAAACCGGTGTGTTCAGCAATACCGCCACTATGACACCGAGCGAAAACCTCTTGCCGTTTGAGCCCAACAGCAAGCTCTGGTCTGACCGCGCCGACAAACTGCGCTGGATCTCCATCCCCGCTGACAAAAAGATTAACTGGCATGCGCGGGATAACTGGACCTATCCGCAAGGCACTGTGGCGGTTAAACATTTCGAATTGCCTTTGAACGCTAACAACCCGGCCCAGACCAAACGCCTGGAAACCCGGCTGATTGTGGTACAAGCCGATGGCAACATTTATGGCGTGACTTACAAGTGGCGCGCGGACAATAGCGATGCCGATCTGCTGATGGCTGGAGCGACGGAGAACATCAATATCACTGCCAACGATGGCTCCACCTGGACGCAAACCTGGGCTTACCCGAGTCCGACGGAATGTACTGATTGCCACAATGCCGAATCGGCGAAGATTCTGGGCCTCAGCACACGGCAGTTGAACAAGAACTTTACCTACCCCGGCATAGGCGCTCAGAATCAACTCGCCCATTGGAACAATCTCAACCTGTTCAGCCCGGCGTTCACCAACAGCCAGATTGCGGGCTTCGACAAGATGGTCGACATCGCCGATACCAGTGCCTCACTGGAGCAGCGTGTGAAATCCTACATCGATGCTAACTGTGCGCACTGCCACGGTGTCGGCAAAGGCGGTTCGCAGTGGGATGCGCGCTACAACACGCCGCTGAACCAGATGCAAATCGTCAACGCTAACACCACGGGTATTCGCAATTACCTGAATGATTATGGGATTGATGATGCCAAGGTCGTAGCGGCTGGCGCACCAGAAGAATCCATCCTCTATATCCGCGACAAGAGTGTCGATCCGAATGACCGCATGCCCCCCATTGGCCGCGCGCTGGAACACGGTGAATACATCCAGGTACTGGAACAATGGATCGACAGTTTGTCCGGCGATGAACCGGAAGAGCCCATCGGTGAAGAATTGCTCTCGCTCAATAAACCGGTAACGGTCTCCAGCTATGAAGGCGGTTTTGTGGGCAGCAGCGCTGTCGACGGTGTGGCGACAACCCGTTGGGGCAGCGAATTTGAAGATCCGCAATGGATTCGTATCGACCTGGAAGCGGCTTACCGCATCAGTCGTATCGTGCTGAATTGGGAAGCAGCCTACGGCAGCGCCTATGTGATCGAAGGTTCAACCGACGGCAACACCTGGTCCAACATCGTGACCCGAACCAATGGCACCGGCGGTACAGAAACCTTTGATGACTTGTCCGGCACCTACCGTTATATCCGCCTCACCGGCACCCAACGGGCAACGGTATGGGGTTATTCGTTGTTTGAGTTTGAAGTCTGGGGCGGCACCTCCGCACCTACGCCGACCATTAATGTACTAGCGCCCACCGCCGGGCAGACTTATACCCAAGGTCAGCCAGTAAACCTGCAGGTAGGTATTTCTGATGCTAACTGGTTCAGCAGTGGCGGTAGCTTCCGCTACATCCTGGACAGCAATAATCCGGTGGAAGTGATCAGCGGCACCACCATCAGCCTGGGTGCCCTGGCGGTCGGCCAGCACAGTGTGCAGGTGCAACTGCTGAATGCGTCCGGCGCCTTAACCGGTACCGCCCGAACCGTGCAGTTTGCGGTTAGCCCGGGTGCACCGGCGGAACCTGAGTTGCTATCCGCCGGCAAGACGGTCACTACGTCCGACATCGAGGGCGATTACGTGGGCAGCAATGCCGTGGACGGCAATATGAATACCCGCTGGAGCAGCGCCCACAGCGACGACCAGTTTATCCAGATTGACCTGGGTGAAAGCATGACCATCACCCGTATCCTGCTGGAATGGGAAGGCGCTTACGGCAGCGACTACCGTATTGAGGTTTCCGACAACGGCAGCAGCTGGACGCAGATCTATAACACCACCACCGGCAACGGCGGTACAGACGATTTAACCGTGAATGGCCAGGGCCGCTATGTGCGCCTGACCGGTACCGTCCGCGCAACCCCCTGGGGCTATTCGCTGTGGGAATTCCAGGTCTGGGGTACTGAACCGGGCGGCACCGATCCAGCGCCGACACCGCAAATCAGCATCACCGCACCGGCAACGGGCCAGCAGTATCAGCAAGGCACCGCAGTGAGCCTGCAGGTGGCGATCTCCGACAGCGCCTGGTTCACCAACGGTGGTCGTTACCGCTACGCGCTGGATGGCGGCACGGCGGTGACTGTGACCAATGGCAACCCGGTAAACCTGGGCGCTTTATCAGTTGGCAACCACAGCGTGCAGGTGACGCTGGTCAACAATCAGGGCCAAGCCGTGGGCACCAGCAGCTCGGCCAGCTTCTCGGTACGGGAGTCCGGCGGCAGCACACCGGACACCCCTGCTCCAACCAAACTCATCCCGGTCGACAGCAGTGCGTCAACCTCGGTGGGCGGTAACACCGCTGCCGGCGGCTTTGATGGCAATCGCGCGACGCGCTGGGAAAGTGAATCCGAGGACCCGCAGTACTTGCAGGCCGACATGGGTGAAAGCGTTTACCTGAGCCGCATTCGTCTGGATTGGGAAGGCGCCTATGCGCGGGCCTATAGCATTCAGATCTCTGCAACGGGCGGCAGCTGGCAGACCATCTACGACACCGACAAGGGCATCGGCGGTGTGGTGGATATTGCGCTGGACGGCCAGCAAGGCCGTTATATCCGCATTTACGGAACCCAACGCGGTACGGGTTACGGTTACTCGCTGTATGACGTGGATATTTACGGTATTCCTGCCGACGCGGGCGTGGCCTTTATCAATGTCGAGTCACCCAGTGCTGGCCAAGCCATTGCGGAAGATCAGAATGTCAGCTTGCAGGTCAGCATTAGCGACAGCAGCTGGTTGTCCAGCGGTGGCAGTTACCGCTATTCATTGGACGGCAATGCGCCAGTGACCCTGGCCAGCCCGACGCCGGTGAACCTCGGCATTCTACCCACGGGCCGCCACACGTTGCGTGTCAGCCTGCTGGACGACGCCGGTAATGAGGTCGGTATTCCGCGCACCCGTGAATTTACGGTCAACTGCGGCGACAATTGCCCTAACGTGCTGGTGTTCTCCAAAACCTCCGGCTTCCGCCACGGCTCTATCGAGGCCGGTAACGCCATGGTGCAGGACATCGCGGACACCTATGGCTTCGATATTACCTTCAGCGAAGATTCCAGCCTGTTCACCACCGCCAACCTGGCGCAATACAGCACCATCGTATTTATGAACACCACTGGCGATATCTTCAACACCAGCCAGGAAACAGCCTTCCGTTCCTATATCGAAAACGGCGGTGGCTTTGTCGGATTGCATTCGGCGGCCGATACCGAACACGATTGGACCTGGTTTACCGATACGCTGCTGGGCGGTGCTGAATTTATCCACCACGGCGACGGTATCCCGCAAGCGCGGGTGGAAATTGAGAAGCCCGGTGATGTGCTGGTTAATCACATCGGTAGCGAATGGACCATTGGTGACGAGTGGTATTTCTGGCGAGATAATCCACGTAATGCTGGCAACATTGAAGTGCTCGCCAATCTGGATCGTTCAAGTTACAACTCGAATTATCCGGTGGAAGATCATCCGGTGATCTTCAAAAATACCGTGGGCGCCGGTCGCGCGTTTTACACTGCCATGGGGCACGTGGATGCCAACTTCTCTGATCCCAAAATGATCGAGATGATTCGCAAGGCGATTGAATGGACATCGGCGGATTAATCCGCCGATAGCCTGCAAAAAAAACCTGAAATTCTCGCAACAATTCTTGCAACAATGTCACCCCTTCTTTTCTTAACGAAAGAAGGGGTGACCATTCCCTTCAACATCCATTACACTCCACGCCGCTGCAAAAAAATTGTCGCAGCGCGCCATTAATGACTGCAGACACAACCTTAACGAGTGAAGAGACGCACTATGAGATTTTCGCCACTGCTGCCCATCGCCCTGACCGTGGCCTCCGCGCCACTGTATGCTCAGCAACCTAATCAGGAACCACTGCAAGAACAAGTCATCGTAACCGGCACCCACAGTCCGCTCGCAGCGACCCAGGTGTCATCCAGTGTCAGTGTGATTGATCGCACGACTATTGCCCAACTCAACAAAACCAATCTCGCCGATGTTTTACAAACGGTGCCCGGCGTACTGGTTGAACGTCAGGGTGGCCCTGGCGGATTAACCGTTGCCTCCATTCGCGGCGGCGAATCCAATTACACCATGGTGATGGTGGATGGTGTTGCCATGAACGATCCGGGTAATACACGCGGCGGTGCATTTGATCTCGGCAACATCAATGTGGATTCTATCGAGCGCATTGAAATTGTGAGCGGCCCACAATCAGCAATTTACGGTGCCGATGCTTTGGCTGGTGTCATCAATATTATTACGCTGCGTCCGCAGGATGGTCATCAACAAACCTTGTCTGCTGCTGGCGGCGATGAAGGTTATCAACACATCGGTTTAGGCGCGTCCGGTAAAACCGACCAATTCGATTATTCACTGCAATTTCGCGCACGCGACAGCGGCGAGCCGGTGGAAGGCAGTGAAGCAGAAGACAACGAAGCCAACCTGCGTTTAGGTTGGCAACCCAACGACGCGCATTATATTTCTGTGAGCTACCGTTATTTTGACGGCGA
>DATJLH010000266.1:0-3972 GCA_035490615.1 Cellvibrio sp. | reverse complement strand
CGGCACACCTGGAAGCGATGCAGCAGGAGTTGGAAAAACACATGAGAAAAGAAGAGCAGATTCTCTTTCCCATGATCAGCCAGGGTATGAAAGGCATGGCGGTACAACCCGTGGCGATGATGCGTCATGAACACGATGACCATGGCCAGGCCTTGGCCAGGATTGAACGTGTTACCCGCGGCATTACGTTACCTAAGGGTGCATGTAATACCTGGCGCGCACTGTATCTGGGATTGGCCACTCTACGAACGGATTTAATGAACCACATTCATCTGGAAAACAACATTTTATTTGATCGCATCGATGGCCAACTTGAGGGCGCACGTCATGGCTGAATATCGCAAACTCTGGTGGCTGTTGATCGCCATCCTCATGGTTACCTTTGGCATTCTGGGCTACTTCGGCCGTGAAGTGTATCGCCAGGCACCGCCGATTCCGGGGCAGGTGATTAGCGATAGTGGTGGGGTGTTGATGACCCACGACAGTATTCTTGATGGGCAGACCGCCTGGCAATCGGTGGGTGGTATGCAGTTGGGATCGATTTGGGGACACGGTGCTTACCAGGCTCCCGATTGGACCGCTGATTGGTTGCACCGCGAATTAATGATGTGGCTGGATCTGGCGGCGCGCGATGTGTTCGGTAAACCTTACGATGCACTGGACGGTGCGCAACAACACTCGCTGCAATACGATTTGAAGAAGGACTACCGGACCAACCGCTATAACCCTGACACCGATACGCTGATGGTCAGTGATAGACGTGCGCAAGCCATTGAAAAAACCGCTGCCTATTACGCCAGCCTGTTTAGCGCAGAGCCGGAGTTACGTAGCACCCGCGTCAGTTATGCAATGAAAGAAAATACTTTGCCTGATGCAGAACGCCGGGAACGATTGACAGAGTTTTTCTTCTGGACGGCGTGGGCGGCTGCGACTGAGCGGCCTGATAGTGAGGCCACTTACACCAACAATTGGCCTCATGAACCGCTGATTGATAATAAGCCCACTGCGGAAAATATTATCTGGTCGATAGCCAGTGTGATCTTGCTGATCGCCGGTGTAGGCGGACTGATCTGGGCGTGGGCATTCCTGCGTAAAGAAGATGAACATGAACCCGCCGCGCCGGAAAAAGATCCCATTTCATTGGTATCGCTGACGCCGTCGCAGCGTGCATTGGGTAAATATCTATTTCTGGTGGTGGCGCTGTTCTGCTTTCAGGTGATGCTGGGCGGCTTTACCGCGCACTACACCGTAGAAGGGCAGGAATTTTACGGTATTGATGTCTCGCAATGGTTTCCTTATTCGTTGACTCGCACCTGGCACATTCAAGCGGCATTGTTCTGGATTGCCACCGGTTTTCTCGCAGCGGGTTTATTTCTCGCACCGATTATCAACGGCGGTAAAGATCCAAAATTTCAAAAGCTCGGTGTTGATATTCTGTTCTGGGCACTGGTCGCGGTTGTTGTCGGTTCCTTTGTCGGTAATTATTTGGCAATTGCCCATATTATGCCGGCAAACCTGAACTTCTGGTTGGGTCATCAAGGCTATGAATACGTCGACCTTGGGCGCATCTGGCAAATCGGAAAATTCACCGGCATCGTGTTATGGCTAGTGCTGATGTTGCGCGGCATTGTGCCGGCGCTGTACAAACCGGGCGATAAAAACCTCCTCGCGTTATTGACCGCATCGGTGGTGGCTATCGGTCTGTTTTATGGGGCAGGTTTCTTTTACGGTGAGCGCACAGTGTTATCCGTGATGGAATATTGGCGCTGGTGGATCGTGCATTTATGGGTAGAAGGTTTCTTTGAAGTCTTTGCAACCGCCGCGCTGGCTTTTATCTTTTGCAGCATGGGCCTGGTGTCGCGCACCATGGCCACCGCGGCAAGCCTCGCATCAGCGTCGTTGTTTATGTTGGGCGGGATTCCTGGCACATTCCATCATCTGTATTTTGCCGGTACCACCACGCCGGTCATGGCAGTGGGCGCGACCTTCAGTGCGCTGGAAGTTGTGCCGCTGGTGGTATTGGGTTACGAAGCCTGGGAAAACTGGCGCTTGAAAAACCGCGCTGTCTGGATGCAACACATTAAATGGCCGCTGATCTTTTTTGTGGCGGTGGCATTCTGGAATATGTTGGGTGCCGGTGTGTTGGGTTTTATGATCAACCCTCCGGTAGCGCTTTATTATATTCAGGGGCTTAACACCACACCGGTGCACGCACACGCCGCGCTCTTTGGTGTGTATGGCTTCCTGGCCCTTGGTTTTACCTTGTTAGTACTGCGCTACATCCGCCCGGACTTTGTGTTTAACGACCGCTTGATGAAAGTTGCATTTTGGTGGTTGAACGGCGGCTTGGTGTTAATGATTTTTACCAGCCTGTTGCCCATTGGCGTCATCCAGTTTTATGCGAGTGTGTCAGAAGGCCTGTGGTATGCGCGCAGCGAGGAATTTATGCAGCAGGACTTACTGCAAACACTGCGCTGGGTCCGCACCTTTGGTGATGTGGTATTTATCATCGGTGCCCTGGCGGTGAGTTGGCAGGTAGTATTGGGCGTATTCCAGCGTCGCCCGTCTGCGGCACCCAAAGTCGTCAATCCTGCTGCTCATACTGAGGCGATATGCTGCGGCAGTTGCGGTGGCAGCAACAAAAATGCCGGGAGTGCGGATACTTCTGCAGTATGACCGGTCGTATAAGGCCATATAGCATTGAAAAATTTACAGTTGTTTACCTTTATACGGGATGCTTTTGATTGCTAACGGATTATTTTTAGGGAATCCTCACGGACGAATTCCCACCCTGTATTTGCAACCCTAGCGGAGATTAATCCATGAAGCTGAAATACCTGATAACCCCCGTTCTATTCACCCTCATGTCGATGCAGGCTATGGCCGATGATTGCAGTGTAACTATCGATAGCACCGACACCATGAAGTTCGATAAAAGTGAGATCGTGATTGATAAATCCTGCAAGGAATTTACCGTCAACCTTACGCATTCCGGCAAGCTGGCCAAAAATATCATGGGGCACAATGTGGTGATCACCAAAGCGGCGGATGCGCGTGCGGTGGCAAGTGATGCTATCGGAGCGGGTTTGGAGAACAACTACGTGAAGCCCGGTGATGAGCGCGTGATTGCGTTTACTGACATTATCGGTGGCGGTGAGAAAACCTCCGTCACCTTCAGTGTGGATAAATTAACGGCCGGTGAGGATTACACCTTCTTTTGTTCGTTTCCCGGCCATATCAGCTTGATGCAGGGCTCGGTCTCTGTCGGCTCATAAACCGAAGCGGGTAGCGGTGATATGCCGCTACCCTTGTTTACATTTTCTCTGGCGCTCGCCAGCCGTTTTTGGGGATTGATCGCCATAAAATACCCTGACGCATTTTTCTTCTGCTAGTCATTCTTGCCCACTGTTTTCGCGAAATTTTTTTAGATATTCCCGTCCCTGAACTATGCTCTATCTAACACCCCGGGCCCGACTGAAATGGCATTGGGGTGGAATACAGTGGTTTTCAAACACAGGGTTTTACAGGATGAGAAAGAACCTACCCATAACGGCTAACGAACGTCGTTTTCCTTCCCATGTCAAATTAATCTCCGTCACCGATACCCAAGGCACGATTCTGGATTGTAATCAGGAATTTGTTGATGTCAGTGGCTTCAGCCGTGACGAATTGATTGGCCAACCCCACAACATTGTTCGGCACCCGGAAATGCCGCCAGCGGCATTCAAGATTATGTGGGAGCATTTAAAAGCCGGTAAGCCCTGGATGGGCCTGGTAAAAAATCGCTGTAAGAACGGCGACTATTATTGGGTCGATGCCTACGTCACACCCGTTACCCAGGAGGGTAAGGTGGTGGGCTACGAATCAGTGCGCTCATGTCCCAAAGCGGAAGATGTTGCTCGTGCATCAAAAATTTACCCGATGCTGCTGGAGGGAAAGAGCTATGCGGTGAGCGGCAAAATATCCGCTGAA
>DATJLH010000265.1:0-3451 GCA_035490615.1 Cellvibrio sp. | reverse complement strand
AAGTAGGCGTTATCCAGTCAATGCAGCCATCGGCATTAAAACGTGAAGCCTACGCCGCCGATATTACTTACGGTACCAACAACGAATACGGCTTTGACTACTTGCGCGATAACATGGCGCTGAGCAAAGCGGATAAAGTTCAGCGGCCTCTGTATTTTGCCATCGTGGATGAGGTTGACTCGATCCTGATTGACGAAGCACGCACGCCTTTGGTGATTTCCGGCGCTGCTGAAAACAGTTCTGAGTTGTACAAACGAATGAACCAATTAGTCGGCAGACTGAAACCGCAAAAAGAAGAAGGCGGTGAAGGCGATTATTCTGTCGATGAGAAAACCCGTCAGGTGGAACTCTCCGAAAGCGGGCATCAACATGTAGAAGATTTGTTGATTGAAGCAAAATTGTTGCAACCGGATCAAAATCTTTATGCGGCAAACAATCTGGCTCTGCTACATCACGTGAATTCAGCCTTGCGCGCTCATGCATTATTCCACCGCGATGTTGAATATATTGTGCAGGATAATCAGGTTGTCCTGATTGATGAACATACTGGCCGGACCATGCAGGGACGTCGTTTATCGGAAGGTCTGCATCAGGCCCTTGAGGCGAAAGAGGGTGTACCCATTCAGAGCGAAAGTCAAACGCTTGCATCAACCACCTTCCAGAATTACTTCCGGTTGTATCCGATTCTTGCGGGCATGACCGGTACAGCGGACACAGAGGCTTATGAATTCCGCGAAATCTATCGTCTTGATGTCGTGGTAATTCCCACTAACAAGACAGTACAGCGCGTCGACCTGAACGATCTGGTTTTTCTGTCAGTAGAAGAAAAATACGATGCAATTGTTGAGGACATTAAAACCTACCAGGAAAAAAATGCACCGATTCTGGTGGGTACAGCCTCGATTGAAACCTCAGAAGAAATGTCGCGCCGCTTGAACAAAGCGGGCATCAAGCACCAGGTCCTGAACGCCAAATTTCACGCACAGGAAGCGGAAATTATTGCCCAGGCTGGTCGTCCGGGCGCAGTTACGATTGCGACTAACATGGCGGGCCGTGGTACAGATATTGTCTTGGGCGGCAAATGGGAAGCGGAAGTTGCCGCGTTGGAAAATCCGACAGAAGTGCAAGTTGCTGCGATTAAAGCTGATTGGCAAAAGCGTCACGACACCGTCATTGCGGCGGGTGGCCTGCATATCATCGGTACCGAGCGCCATGAATCCCGTCGTATTGATAACCAGTTGCGCGGTCGTGCCGGCCGTCAGGGTGACCCGGGCTTAACGCGTTTTTATCTGTCGCTTGAAGATAATTTGATGCGCATCTTTGCGTCGGATCGCGTGCGTGGTTTTATGCAGGCATTGGGCATGAACAAGGGCGAGGCTATTGAGCACCGTATGGTGAATAACGCCATTGAAAAAGCCCAGCGTAAAGTTGAAGGTCGCAACTTCGATATTCGTAAGCAGTTGCTTGAATTTGATGACGTTGCCAATGAGCAGCGGCAAATTATTTATCATCAGCGTAACCAGCTGCTGGATGCCGACACTATTCGCGACACCGTTAATACTGTTCGCGGAGACGTGGTCGATGACATGATCAACCATTTTATTCCGCCGATGAGCATTGAAGATCAGTGGAATGTTCCCGGCCTGGAAAAGCAGATTGAAACAGATTTTGGTTTGCAATTACCTATTGCCAAATGGCTTGACGAAGACAATCGTCTGCACGAAGAAAAACTGCGTGAGAAAATTCTCGCCGAAATCCAGGCAGGCTACGATGCAAAATGCGAACGCATTGGCAGCATTATGGTTGAAATTGAAAAACAGGTGATGTTGCAAGTATTGGACAACGCCTGGAAAGACCATCTGGCCAACATGGACCACCTGCGTCAAGGGATTAACCTGCGTTCCTATGCGCAAAAGAACCCGAAGCAGGAATATAAGCGTGAAGCGTTTGAACTCTTCCAGCAATTACTGGAAACCGTAAAGCGCGAGACTATCCACCTGCTTGCACGTGTTGAGCCGATTACGCGTGAACAAATGGAAGCGATGGAAAAACAGCGTCGCGAAGCACTAGAGCGGCAGAAAATGTTGCTGCAACATGAACAGGTTTCTGCCATGGGCGAAGAGCAACTGCCTGAGCGTGATCATCAACAACCTGAGCCGTTTGTACGCCAGGGGCGCAAGGTTGGCCGTAACGATCCCTGTCCTTGTGGTTCGGGTAAAAAATACAAACAGTGTCATGGGCAATTGGAGTAAGGCGCTCAGGGTTATGTAACCGGAGCTTATCCTCTAGAAAATGTATCGTCGCAAATAGCACAGGAATTATGAATCATGGCCGTTGGTGAATATCCATTCCCTTCCATGCACCCGGTAGCAGGTGTAAAACTCACCGCTGTTTGTGCGGGTATCAAGCGTCAAAACCGTCGTGATGTCGTGTTGTTTGAACTGGCAGAAGGCAGTACTGTTGCCGGTGTGTTTACAAAAAACGCGTTCTGCGCAGCGCCGGTGACATTGTGCAAGGCACACTTGGCAGCGGCGCCGATTCGTTATTTGGTGATTAACTCCGGTAACGCCAACGCTTGCACCGGAGAGCAGGGCCTGCGTGACGCCAAAGCGACCTGTGAAGCCATAGCACAACAAACCGGTGTTAAGCCTGAGCAGGTTTTACCCTTTTCTACCGGTGTGATTGGCGAGCCTTTACCGGTTGCGAAAATTATCGCGGTAATTCCGGAAGCCCTGGCAAACGCAACCGAACAAGGTTGGACCGATGCGGGCGCCGGTATCATGACAACCGATACGCGCCCTAAAGGTTTCAGCCAACAAATCGAATATCAGGGTAAAACAATTACCGTCAATGGCATCGCCAAAGGCGCGGGCATGATCAAACCCAACATGGCGACCATGCTGGGTTATATCGCGACCGATGCCAGGATTGCGCAGCCTTTATTGCAGCAATTAGCGCGGGAAGCCGCCGATAAATCCTTCAACCGTATTACTATCGATGGTGATACCTCCACCAACGATTCGTGCATTCTTATTGCTACTGGCCAGGTTGATTTACCCGAGGTTAACAAGCCTGAGGGTGAGTTATATGAAAAACTGAAAGACATTATTTTGGCTGCGTATATTCATCTGGCGAAAAGTATTGTCAGCGATGGCGAAGGTGCGACCAAATTTGTAACTGTTGCTGTCAGTGGTGGCGCCAATCGCGACGAATGCCTTGATGTAGCCTACGCTGTTGCGCATTCGCCGTTGATTAAAACCGCGCTGTTTGCGTCCGACCCCAATTGGGGGCGTATTGTGGCAGCCATTGGTTATGCGGGTGTGCCTGAGCTTGATGCAACCAAAGTTCGTGTTCATCTCAATGATGTATTGATTGTAGAAAATGGCGGACGTGCAGCGAGCTATACCGAAGAGCAGGGCCAGGCTGTTATGAAGGGTGAAGACATTGCCAT
>DATJLH010000264.1:0-13303 GCA_035490615.1 Cellvibrio sp. | reverse complement strand
CCGCGGAACAGGCGCGTGCGGCCATCGATAACATGCTGGCGGAACTGATGGTGCCTTCCGAGGTGCATGTGGGGCCGCCGGGCAGCAAACAGGCGGGTTGGGGGCCAAGCACACCGGGTACTGATCAGAATCAGGCGTGGTTGATCCTTGGTGTGTTGCTGGCGGTGTATCTGGTACTGGGCATTCTGTATGAAAGTACCATTCACCCGTTAACCATTCTCTCCACCCTGCCCTCCGCCGGTGTGGGCGCATTGCTGGCATTGCGGCTGAGCGATACGCCCTTCAGTTTGATTGCGCTGCTGGGTTTGTTCCTGCTGATCGGCATCGTGATGAAGAACGCGATCCTGATGATTGACTTTGCACTGGAAGCCGAGCGCCGCGATGGCTTGTCATCCCGCGAATCCATTTACCAGGCGGCCTTGCTGCGCCTGCGCCCGATTTTAATGACCAACCTTGCCGGTCTGCTGGGTGCCGTCCCCCTGGTGTTGGGCTTCCACGAAGGTTCGGAATTGCGTCGCCCGCTGGGGATCACCATCATCGGCGGCCTTGCGGTCAGCCAGTTGCTTACGCTGTACACCACGCCGGTGGTCTATCTTTACATGGAACGCCTGCGCCAATGGGGCCTGCGCCGCAAGTCGGTATGGGTTGCCCGCAACCCGTAGGTCGGATTAGCGCAGCGTAATCCGACATCCGTTCCGTAAAACCTGGCGCTTACATTAAGTGCGAGTGTGTTGTCGGATTACGCCTTCGGCTAATCCGACCTACGCGTTCTGATAATACAGTGACGCGAATAATATGTTGGGTGGAATTTTTTTATGCGTATTGCAATGATCGGTCTGGGCGATATTGCCCGTAAAGCCTATCTACCGGTGGTGGCAAATCATCCGGACATTACCCCGTTGTTATGCACGCGCAATACACAAACGCTTGCGGCACTCGCGCAACAATATCGCGTAACCGATTGCTTTAATACTGTGGAAAGCCTGCTCGCCGCTAAACCGGATGCGGCGATGATTCACAGCAATACCGAAAGCCACGCACACATTGCCACGCAATTATTGAACGCCGGTATTCCGACGTTTATTGATAAACCGCTCAGTTACCAATTGCACGAATGTGAAGCGCTGTTGAACCTCGCCGCGCAAAAAAATATTCCGTTGACCGTCGGTTTCAATCGCCGCTTTGCACCGCTGATTGCCCCTCTGGCAGACGTCGCTAACCCGCTTCATATCCACTGGCAAAAAAATCGGGTGAACCTGCCCAATAAGCCGCGCATCTTTATCTACGATGATTTTATTCATGTGCTGGACAGCCTGCGTTTTCTTGCACCGGGCCTACTGCAAAACCTGCACATTACCGCCCACGGAAAAAGCAACGCCCTCGGTGCTATTCACGTGCAGTGGCAGCGCGATAAAACCTTGCTGACAGCGAGCATGAATCGTGTCAGTGGCACAACCGAGGAACGGGTTGAATTTTTCGCGCCGCAGCAAAAATGGCAGATCGACAGCCTGACTAACGGTGTACATTATGCAGATAACCAAGCCCGTTCCCTGGGCTTTGGTGATTGGGAAAATACGCTCTATAAACGGGGCTTTGTCGCGATGATCAATGCCTGGGTAGCCCAGGTGCGTAGCGGCCAGTTAAGTGCGCACGATGACATCCTCGCCACCCACGCACTCTGCGAGCGCGTCGTGAATAAAACCGAGATGATGCTCAGCAACAATTAACCATCAACGGTATTTAGGCAAGATCGACGGATCGCTATCGGTTTGCGGCGCGTCCAGTAAATATAAATAACTGTTGTGATTGTGCTGTGCACCCACCTGATCGAGATAACCGATAGATTCCGGCAGCTGTACCTGCGGCAATTTAATGATGACCTGCGGTTGCTGCCAATGGCCGGCCAGTTCAGCGATACCGATAGCCGCATCAATAGCCAACCGATACAACTCTGGCACCGCTTCGGGCACCTTATCTTTCACAATATCTTTTAGACCCGCATAACCAAAAGGCACAACATCCAGCGGATTGATGACCTGAAAGGACGTCGCATACTGGCTAAGCCAATTGGCAAAATCCGGGTCGCCCGCCGTGGGGGGCGCAAAACCATAACCCACACAATTTACCTTGCCGCCCCAACTCGCTGATTGGCTCAGCACCCAGGGCACAAACAGGGTAACCAGCCCCGCGCCCTGGCTGTGGCCAGTAACGTAGATGGTGATGTCAGTTTGTTTGCCTACACGGCTGAAGAATTGCGCGAGCGATTCGCCGGTGTCCGGATCACGCCCGCTTAATAATGCCTGCTGCGCTTCCAGAAAATGGGATGACACCTTGCCTTTCGGTACAGCGTCCGGTGCGGTCGGGGCAGGAAAAAACGGAAAGTGTTTTTGTTCGGTGGGCACGTCTTCCCAAATACTGCCGCGCTGATCGACCGTGCCGCGCAATACGATGGAGTATTCAGCGGTTTGCGCGTGTTGGGCCACAAATACCAGGTTATCGCCCCACCCGTGCACCACTGGTCCCCACACCAACGACCATAAGCCTTGCGTGGCGTAGTGGGTTTTCATCAGCTCCTGGATCAGCGCCTGCTTTAATTTGTTGATCGCCAGGCCTTCATCGACATAGGCCAGCCCTGCCAGGGTCATTTGTACACCGGCTTGTTGTTTATCAAATGTTGTCATCTGCTTTTCCCTGAAGTGTGGTAATGATTAAAAATCCACTAGAAAGCATAGCCCAATAAATTTTGGGTGCGCCCTGAACAGGCTCAGGGCACTCTGCTAAGATGTCGCGGCCAGGATGTCGCGAACTACCACCTGCTGTGCTTGTCTTTATCCTTAAATTCCCAAAAATACCCAATGAGTCGCTTATGCCGTTGATTGATCGTCGCGTTACCCTCGTTTACACCCTGTTTTATGCCCTCGTCTTCAGCTTCTGGTCGCTATCGGCGGGGGCTGATGAGATTCCCTACTACCAACTTGATTACACCGTGGAGCTGCAACCGGAAAAAGACCGGGCATTTGTCATCATGGAGGTTGATCGCGGCGACCTATTGCGACACATCGAGTTCGACGTCAAGCGCGATGTGTATACCAACATCAGCGCGAACGGCGAGTTTATGATCAAGGACGGGCGTGCCATCTGGAAATTACCTGAAGAAGACGCGCGCCTTTCGCTGTATATCAAAATCACCCACGAGCGCGACCCCGGCGAGTTCGATGCGATGATGACCAAAGACTGGGCGATCTTTCGCGGTGACGACATCATTCCGGCCATCCATACCTACGAAGCGCCCGGCGCCACCGCCAAGGCCACACTGGAATTCAAACTGCCCAAAGGCTGGAGCATCGAAACCGGGTGGCCGCGCAAACGCGGCGATACGTTTCGCATCGACAATCCCGAACGCCGCTTTGATCGTCCCACCGGCTGGATGATAGCTGGCGACCTCGGCACCCGCCGCAGCAAGATTGGCAACACCAGTATTGCGGTCAGTGCGCCGAAAGGTTCCAACCTGCGTCGGATGGACGCCCTTACCTTCCTCGGTTTTGTGTGGCCGGAACTGGAAAAAGCCTTTGGCGAATCTCCCCAAAAATTATTGATTGTCGGCGGCGATGATCCGCTCTGGCGCGGCGGCTTGTCCGCATCCAATTCCTTGTTTTTGCATTCTGATCGACCGATGGTCGGCGAAGACGGTACCAGCCCGATTATCCACGAGTTGGTGCATATGGTAACGCGCATCAGTGCCGTCAGAAAAAAACATTACAGCGACGACTGGATCGCAGAAGGGCTGGCGGAATTTTATTCCATTGAATTGTTGTACCGCGCCAACGGCATGCCGAAAGAACGACGCAACCACATCATGAGCAGGCTGCGCAAAAAAGGCGCTGGGGTTGAAAACCTGCGAACCAAACGTTCTTATGGCGCGATCACCGCAAGAGCCGTGGTATTACTCGATGAGCTCGACCGGGAAATTCGTGCGCGCAGTAAAGATAAACACAATATTGATGATGTCACGCGCGCGTTAATTCCTATTCGCAAGGTATCGCTGGACGACCTGCGCGAAGTGACCGAAGGTTTGATTGGCCCCAACATCAAAACCTTGCAATCACCGCTATTAAAAGTACCCAAGGCCGATTAATGTTTGGCAATAGCAAAACTTAAATGCGCTATTTTTGTGCATAGAAATTCAAGGTCACAGGGACGTGCCAGCTGTCAAATCCGTTTGCAGAATCGGCGAATAAGGCATAAGTTTACCAAGGTAACTGAATCCCGCTGTACTCGGTAAATTCCATGTCCACGAGCAAGGAGTTTGTTATGCCATCAAATTCCCTTCAATCAAATTCCCTCCAACTGATTCTTCTCGACCTCGACGGCACACTTTACGTTGGCAAGGATATTATTCCCGGCGCCCCCGCCGCCCTATCTGCACTGCGCCAGCAAGGTTATGCCCTGCGTTTTCTCACCAACACCACCACCCGTTCACACGCCGAGCTGCTCACACAATTGCGCGCGATGGATTTTGTGCTGGACGACGATGAATTAATCAGCGCACCCGCTGCCGCCCGTTTAGAGTTACGCGCTATGCAAGAAAAACGCGGCGAGAAGATCCGCATCTGGCCCGTCGTGGCAGACGCCATCAAACCAGACTTCGCACAATTTACCCTTGACGAACAACAACCAGATTTTATTGTGCTGGGCGATATTGGCGACCAATGGAACCTGGCCCTGATTAACCGCTTGTTCAACGCCATGCACAGCGGTGCGCAATTAATTTGCCTGCATAAAAACCGTTTCTGGCAAACGGCCGATGGCTTAAAAGCTGATATAGGTTTTTTCGTCGCCGGGCTTGAATATGTCACCAATCAAACCGCGCAAGTCATGGGCAAACCCACGGCGGCATTCTTTCAGCGGGTGCTGGATTCCGCTGGCGTGAGCGCTGACAACACGTTATTGGTAGGCGATGATCTGGATAGCGATGTCGGCGGCGCGCAGGCCATGGGAATTAAAGGGGTGTTGGTAAAAACCGGGAAATTTCGTCAGAGTTATCTGGATAAATCGAATATTAAGCCGGATGGGATATTGGATACGGTTGCTGAATTGCCGGGGTGGTTGGAATCTTAATCAGAATAAAACAAATGTTACAGCGGTACTTCGTTATACGTTTGTCATTAGGGCTTGTGTTTCGAAAACGCATCACAAATTGGCAGGAAAGCCAATTTGCACAGCGAAGCTGCCCGAAGGGTGAGCCACATGGATGTGGCGAGTGAATCATCCCTGTAGCTCCCTCAAGTCATCCATGACTTGAGGGTTTCGAAACCAAAGCCCTAACGCCAAACTTGCATCGTGTAACCGTCAGTTTACTTGCGATTTACAATTTTCATAGAATTTTAATTACAAAGAATCCTTTCTCGGAATTTCATCAGAATTCACTTATTAAAAACTATACCCCACCTTCGCATACCAGAACGCCCCATTAAAACCAAAAGGCGCGGAACGGCGTGAATAGGTGAAAATACCGGGGCTGTCGGCGATGACGTTGCCGCCCGGCGCGTCTTCCAGTGCACCGCCGCGAGCGTTACCGATGGTATTTTTATCCGGGTATTCGTCGAAGATATTATTGCCACCCAGGCTCAATGTCAGTCCATTATCAATACCGTATTCCACATTGAGGTCGGTTAATACTTTAGCGCCGTAGGTCTGGCGGCCGCCGTCTTCGACGGTGTATTCGCCGTAACGGTTCAACGCCAGGTTAACGCGCCAGTTGTCCAGTTGGTAGTAACCGCTCAGACTGATGCGATCTTCCGGCTGCCATTCTTCGATGATGGAAATATCCTGCGAACTGAATACCACATCGGCATCGAGTTGTGCGAGCGATCCTGCTTGCGAGGTAAACAGATCTACCACATCCGTTTCGGTTTTATTTCCGGCCAGGGTTAAATCCAGATTGCCACCCAGAAAATCGATGCCGGCATAGTTAATCACCAGATCAACACCGCGCGTTTCCGTGTTGGCGCCGTTAAGGAAAAATTGTCCTGCACCGGCACCCACGGCTTCCAGCGCATCACCCAGGGTACCGCTGGGATCATCGGCACCGCTCAGGCGGTTACTGATTACAATGCGGTCATCGATATCGATCGCGTAGTAATCCAGCGTGATAGTCAGTTGATCCACAGGGGTCAGCACAAAACCTGCGCTGTAGTTGGTTGACTCTTCTTCTTTCAACTGCGGAATACCGATGGCTTGGGCCAGTTCACTGTCATTGCGGAACGTACCGACCTCAACCAGAATTTGCGGTCCAGTCGGGTCAGCCGGGTTGGTGACAAACTGTGTGCCGATGTTGTTGAAGTACAGCTGCTGCATGGAGGGCGCACGAAAACCGGTGCTTGCTGCCGCGCGTAGACGCAGGATATCGTTTACTGCCCAATTGGCACCAAGTTTGTAATTGGTGGTGTTGCCGAAATCTTCGTAATCATCAAAACGAATCGCAGCGCTTACCAACACACTATCGGTTAATTGATAGTCGGCATCGACAAAGGCGGAGATCACATTGCGATCTTCATCGACCGATGACGCGGGGGCAATACCGGGAAAGCCCTGAATGCCGCCGCCGGCATCTTGCGGGTACAAGGCCACGCCACCATTGTCCAGGTCTGTGTCGTAATCCAGATAGGAATATTCTTCGCCGGGGATAATCTTGTAGTCGTCAATGCGGTATTCAAAACCCATCGCCACAGAGAGATCACCAAAGGTGTTATCGAAGTCTATATTGAAGGTTTGCAAGCCTAATTCCAAACCGTAGGCGTACGCCGAGCGTGGGATGCTGCTGCGAATCTCTTCATCGGATAGACCTTCTTCGTAATTTAAATAATTTACGTAAGAGTAGTTAATGGAGTTGCTGGTGTCGTAATCAATTTCGTTACGGCCGTTGGTGTAAGACACATCCATATCCCAGCCGTTGGCGAATTCGATGCGGTACCCGATATTGGCTGAGAAGTCATCGATTTGCGAATTGATATGGGGCAGGAATCCGAGTGGAATAACATTATCGCCATCATCCAGCGCGGCGGAATAGCCTGAACTGGGATTACGGTATAACGCACCGGACGTTGCTTCGCGTTCGGAGTAAGTAATAAAGCCGTAAGCTTCACCAGCACCGACATCAACCGCACCATTAAGAATCAACGCGAGCTGTTCCGAGTCAGCGTCACCAATACGATAAACGTCGCGGTTAAAATTAACCTCGCGCGGATCAGCGGCTTCAACAAAGCCGTTATCGTCGCTGTCAACACAACCACCAAACACGCAGTCGCCCGGCACGCCGGCGCGGTTGGTTCTGCCGCGATCACGGAAATTCAATGTCATATTGATATACCCGGTATCACCGAGGTTAAAGCCTTTATTCACATCCAGATTAATGGTTTCACCGTCGCCTTCAGAGTACTCTCCATAATAAGCACTGACGTTACCGCCTTCGTCCGCATCACGCAGCACGATGTTAATAACGCCCGCTATGGCGTCCGAACCATATTGCGCTGCGGCGCCATCGCGCAGGACTTCAATACGTTTTATCGATGCCGCTGGAATTGCGTTCATATCAACACCGGCTGTGCCGCGTCCCACAGAGGTATTGATATGAATTAATGATGCCTGATGGCGACGTTTGCCGTTGATTAACACCAGCGTTTGATCCGGCCCCAATCCGCGCAAGGTCGCGGGCCGCAGTGCGTCGGTACCGTCGCTGATGGTGGACGACGAAAAATTAAATGACGGGGCCAGGCTTTGCAGCATGCGCCCGACTTCAGTTTGTCCGGTTTTTTCCAGCGCTTCGGTATTGAGCACATCCACAGGCACAGGTAAATCCTCGGCCGTGCGTCCACGGGTTCTGCTGCCGACAATCAAGAGTTCTTCTACCGCCTGCGGCTGATCACTCGGTGCATTTTGCGCCTGGGTTATCGCACTGCTGATGGCCAGGGGTAATGGCAATAGCATGGCAGCAAAAAAAGCAACCGGGTGTTTTTTTGTTACTGGATGTATAGCGTGAAAGGGGTGTTGATCCAACTGCGAACAAAAAGCGGTGTGAGTTGACATGCAGGCTCTCCAATAATCCATGAGGGTTGTCAGCTGCAGCGTTGGATTATCAGGGTGATAATCCGCCACATCGTCCGCTACCATAAATTTATCTATGAGCGAGCGATAATATTTTTTCCATCTTTAAAGCGAAGCGTTAGTTGTTCATTGTTATAAAAACGCGCACGCTACTTTTTCTCATCACCAAACACCCGTAATATGTCGGCCTATTCAACATACCCGCTCAACAACCAACTTTACAATGGTGAAAAAGGACTACTCTGTGCCCGCATCAATTAAATCATTTGCCTCATTTATCTTCGGGCGAACCAAATCCATTCGTGGGGGCGTTAGCTTTCAATTTAATCAATAAGCCATGTTCTGGTCTCCATATTGCTTGTAGTCATTCATGATGAGGAAAATTATGCAATGGGATGATGTGTTGCCGGCGGTGCGTGATTTGATAGCAGAACAACAATTGCCGGAGGATTTTCTCGCGGTGTGCCAGCGGTTTTATTTTCCGCTGGCGCGTTATCTGTTATCACGTAAGCAGATGCACCCTATGCCGCTCGTCATCGGTATCAATGGTGCACAAGGGACGGGCAAATCGACGCTCGCCGCCCTGTTGCAGTGCATGCTGGAAAATGGCGCGCACACACCTTGTGCTAATGTGTCTATTGATGATCTCTACTTGACGCGCGCGGAACGCGAGCAACTTTCGCAACGCGTGCATCCTTTACTACGCACGCGCGGTGTTCCCGGTACGCACGATATTGAGCTTGGCCTGGCGTTATTTGCGAGTTTACAACGGACTCATGATTCCGGCGTTATTGCTTTACCGCGCTTCGACAAAGCGCGGGATGATCGCAAACCGGCAGCAACATGGTCTCAACAAGCGTTACCGGTAGACTTTATTATTTTTGAGGGTTGGTGTGTTGGTGCGGTGGCGCAGCCTGCACACCAACTTGCCATCCCTGTCAATGCGCTGGAAGCCGCTGAAGATAGCAGCGGTCATTGGCGGCGTTACGTAAATCAGCAATTAGCGGAGCAATACCCCGCCTTATTTGAACAATGCGATCTGTTAATCATGCTCAAAGCGCCCTCCATGGAAGCCGTTGAAGACTGGCGTTGGTTGCAAGAACAA
Source organism: Cellvibrio sp. (assembly GCA_035490615.1). Classification (GTDB taxonomy): domain Bacteria; phylum Pseudomonadota; class Gammaproteobacteria; order Pseudomonadales; family Cellvibrionaceae; genus Cellvibrio. The sequence continues at coordinate 4,095 of DATJLH010000264.1, read as the reverse complement.
AAGCTGATTGTAAAAACCGGCGGCACCGGCCAGGGATTGATGACGCGCGCGCAGGTCAAACGATTTATTCAACATTATGAACGGTTAACCCGTTATATTTTGCAGGAAATGCCCAATCGCGCGGACCTGGTTTTTCATCTCACGGAAGACCATCGCATTGAGCGGACCACAGGTTCCTTAGCGAGTGAGATGATCTTATGAAGCTACTGATTTTTACCGATCTGGACGGCACACTGCTGGATCACCACACCTACAGCTTCACGCCCGCCCTGCCCGCGCTTACCGATATAAAAAACCGCAACCACCCCCTGATCCTCGTCTCCAGTAAAACCCGCGCTGAATTACTTGAATTGTCCAACGAACTGCACCTGGAGTTTCCGTTTATCAGTGAGAATGGTGCCGCCATACATTGGCGGGAAAATAATGAATGGCAGTGCCAGGCATTCTCTCCACCGCGCGATCACATCGACAAGGTTTTGCAGGAACTGCGCGCGCACAAGGGTTATCGTTTTACGGCGTTTATGGATTGCACTACAGAGGACATTGCGACGATCACGGATTTGCCGCTCGATAAAGCACAGCGTGCCAACGCACGGGAATACACAGAGCCCTTATTGTGGCAAGACACACCGGAACAACTCTCACGCTTTCTCCATCAGCTCAAAGAACACGGTTTACAAGCCGTTCAGGGCGGACGCTTTCTCAGTGTGATGGGACAATTCAATAAAGCCAGCGCCATGCAATGGCTTGTAAGACGCTACCAGACGCAGGAACCGCTGCTAACGGTGGCCCTGGGTGATAGCCCCAATGACGAAGCCATGTTGCAAGCAGCCGATATCGCCGTGGTCATCCAATCGGCGCGATCAGCGCAACTTGAGGTCAATCAACCCCGGTGGATTATTCGCACTACACAACCCGGCCCCATGGGCTGGCAGGAAGCGATGGAACGAATCCTCGCAAGCGATTTAACCGCATTTCATTCCAATAACAACTGATAACAGACGAGGTGCAACATGGGCGACTTTCATCAAACCGGTATGATCACCACACTCCACAACATCGCCAAACGACCGGTGGATGCCATGGAGGCAGAACTGAATCAATTTAAGACGACGCGACCCATGTCCCTGGTGCTACCGTCACTTTATTCAGAGTTGGCCGGTGAGGCGCTGGCTAATATTGTTAACGAATTAACCCGGGTTCCTTACCTCAATGAAATTGTGATTGGGCTGGACCGTGCCAACCGCGATGAATACCAACACGCGCTGACCTATTTCAAACAATTGCCCCAGTATCATCGCGTGTTGTGGAATGATGGGCCGCGCCTGATGGCCATTGATGCACAATTGCAATCGCTCGGCCTTGCACCCAACCAACTGGGTAAGGGCCGCAATGTGTGGTATTGCTTTGGTTACGTGCTGGCATCCGGACGCGGGATATCGGTCGCATTGCACGATTGCGATATCGTGACTTACCACCGCGAGCTGTTGGCGCGTTTGATTTATCCCGTGGCAAATCCTGCCTTTAATTACGAATTTTGTAAGGGTTTTTATGCACGCGTCGCGACTGACAAGATGGGCGGCCGCGTCAGCCGCCTATTTGTCACGCCCTTGCTGCGCACCCTGAAAAAAATCTGCGGCTACAGCGAGTATCTGGAATATCTCGACAGCTTTCGCTATCCACTCGCCGGCGAATTCTCCCTGCGCTCGGATGTAATCAACGACTTGCGCATCCCCAGTGACTGGGGGCTGGAGATCGGCGTGTTATCCGAGATGCATCGCAACTACGCCACCAACCGTTTGTGTCAGGTGGATATCGCCGATATTTATGATCATAAACACCAGAATATTTCCGCCGAGGATGCCGACAAAGGGTTATCCAAGATGAGTACTGATATTGCCAAAGCCTTGTTTCGCAAACTGGCTACCCATGGCGAAGTGTTTTCCACGGAAAAAATTCGCACCATAAAAGCTACCTACTACCGTATTGCGCTGGATTTTGTCGATACCTACCACAATGATGCATTGATCAATGGCCTGGGTTACGACCGCCACATTGAAGAAGCCACGGTGGAATTATTTGCGCAAAATGTCATGCGCGCCGGGGAATTTTTTCTGGAAAACCCTATGGACCGGCCGTTCATTCCCAGCTGGAACCGGGTGATCAGTGCCATTCCGGATATCCTCACCCAACTCAAACAAGCCGTCGAAGACGATCACCGGGAATTTTCTGCTTAGGGCCATAGCTATGACCACCACTGCGATGACTGATTTGCTCCGCCGGGTAAAGGAACACCTGGCGTTTATTTATCCTGACCTTGACCCTGAGCATCTTGCGCAGGAACTCATTCATGTCATGGGAATTGATGAGCAGTGTCGCAGCCCGCAAGCGCATCGCAACCACTGGGATGAAACCGATGCGGTTTTAATTACCTACGGCGATTCCATTGTTAAACCCGGCGAACAGCCACTGATCACGCTGAAAGAATTTCTCGATCGGCGTGTACGCAACACCATCAGCAGCGTACATATTTTGCCGTTCTTTCCTTATAGCTCCGATGATGGATTTTCGGTGATTGATTATCTGACGGTGAATCCGTCGCTCGGCGAGTGGGATGATATCAGCCGCATTGCAGCAGATTATAAACTCATGGCCGACCTGGTGATTAACCATGTATCCAGTCGCGGGCGCTGGTTTGAGAATTTCAAAAAAAGCGTTGATCCGGGTAAGGATTATTTTGTGGAGGCTGCTCCTGACCTGGACGTGTCGACCGTGGTCCGGCCACGCAATACGCCCCTGCTCTACGCTTACGAAACCCTGGATGGTCCGCGCCATGTCTGGTGTACATTCAGTGCAGACCAGGTGGATTTGAACTTTAAGAACCCGGCGGTACTGAAGGAATTTATCAATATAATCCGTCACTACTTACAGTGGGGCGTTAAACTTTTTCGCCTTGATGCGGTGGCCTTTTTATGGAAAGAGCCTGGTACATCGTGCATTCATTTACAGCAAACCCATGAAGTTATCAAATTGCTACGGACCCTCATCGAGCATCACAGTCCTGATGCGGTGATCATCACTGAAACCAATGTACCCAACCGCGAGAACCTCACCTATTTTGGCAACGCAAATGAAGCGCACCTGATCTACAATTTTTCCCTGCCGCCGTTGCTGTTATACACGCTGGTGAGCGGAGATTGTCGCCATTTAAAAACCTGGTTGATGAGCATGCCACCCGCGCAAGCGGGCACCACCTATTTAAATTTTATTGCATCCCATGACGGTATCGGTTTACGCCCTCTGGACGGGTTGGTCAGCGAGGAAGAACGGCAACGCATGATCGACGCCATGACAGCTGCTGGTGGCAAGGTAACCTATCGGCGCGCGCAGGACGGCAAGGATAATCCTTACGAACTCAATATCGCGTTATACAGTGCCGTTAAAGGTACGCTGCACAATTCCGACGATGGCTGGCAACGCCAGCGGTTTATCTGTGCCCACGCCATTATGTTTGCACTGGAGGGCATCCCGGCGCTTTATATTCACAGTTTGTTCGGGACCGAAAATGATTATCAGCGCGTGGAGCACACCGGCCGCGCCCGCTCCATCAATCGCCATATCTGGCAATACGATGAACTGGAACAAGCGCTGGCCGACAGTAACCGCCATCACCGTGCAGTCTTTGACGAACTGTTAACACTACTGAGAATTCGTCAACAACAATTGGCTTTTCATCCCAACACTACGCAGTTCACCATGCACCTGGGCACCCGTGTATTTGCCTTCTGGCGACAGAGCATTGATCGTCGGCAGAGTGTGTTTTGTCTGTACAACATTACCGACGAGCAACAGGTGATTAACCTGGCGGACATTAATTTAATCGGTACAGATCATTGGGCAGATCTGATCAGCGGCGCAGTCTATGACAACCTCGGCGGCCAGCTGACGCTGGCCCCCTACCAATTCGTGTGGATCTCCAATTAGGCACCTTGACAGTGGCGGTTGTGCTCACGCATCGTGTGCAACTTGTCGCCACTGAACAAGAAGCAGGATCATGATCACCACACTGGCTGTTGCAAATTACCGCTCACTCAA
>DATJLH010000263.1:0-12801 GCA_035490615.1 Cellvibrio sp. | reverse complement strand
CAGACCGCTTTGTTCTTCCGAGATACTGCCGGTGCCGTTTTCCTGCCAGTGGATAATGTTATCCGGCGTGATGGTACTGGCGTTGAAGAAGGGTTTGCTACTGGCGAGGTAGAGGCCTTTTCCTTTCCAGAAGATAAATTGGCCGGATGAGGTGAGTGGGTAGTCAAGACCTTGCAGTTGTTTTTGTTGTTCGAAGTTTCCGTGAATGACGGTGGCCGAGTTGAGTTTTTGGATAACGTTTTGAATTGCACTTTCTTCGCTGTTGGCGAATGTAGCTTCATTAAAAATTAAGAAAAAAGCTAGCAAGAAAAAAATAAAGCTATTGTTTTTGGTCATTACAAAACCTATGGCAAGTGCATTCGCAGCATTGACTGTAGTTTCTAAGCGGGACCGGTCGGTTTAACGGGGCTACTTCTGAAAACGCATGAATACATCCCTGTAGCTCCTTCACGTCGTCCCTCGGCAACTGCTCCTGCGTTGCTCTACCTCCTGCATCCATGCAGTCGTGACGTGAAGGTTTCAGAAGTAGCCCCGCTAAACCGACCTCTGTGCAAGGAATCAAGCACGGAAATTTATCTTTATAAAGTTTCGCAAAAAATTCCAGGTGAGCCGTTGCAGAAACTTAATACTAAAGTTTAAAAATATTCATACTGACTGGCATGACATTAACATTTCGCGAAAGCGCTGAAAATCAGGAACAATTACATCAGGTGCTCAGGCCACTTACCCATCCTCCTGATAGCACTAAGGTCAGTGTAACGGGGGGCACTTCTGAAACCTTCGCGTCATGGATGACGTGAAGGAGCTACAGGGATGTATTCATGCGTTTTCAGAAGTGCCCCCCGTTACAGTGGCCGCCCTGCTACTGGCACCATCAAACATCCGATAACTTCCCCATCACCGCTTCCAATCGCTCCCGCAATACCGCCGGCGACTCAAAACACATCTCACCCGTCTGCTGATCCACCGCCACCTGAATCGTATACGCCTTCGTCAACCGCTCACCCGTCTTCGCATCACTGATCAAATAATCCAGCTTCAACCGATACTCCCACTCGCGCAACGTACAACGCACACGAACCCGCTGACCAAAATGCAACGGCTTCACATACTTCAAACGCATATCAATCACCGGCCAGGCATAACCCGTCTCTTCCATGGCCGCATAACTGTAACCCAGTGAATCAAGAAATTCGCAGCGCGCTACCTCCAGGTACTTAACGTAATGGCCGTGCCACACCACACGCATGGAATCCACATCGTGAAAGGGCACCAGGATGTCGGTTTCGGTTGCGTACATAACAGCTTTCCTGCGCGAAAAATTTATTCGTCGACGTTGCGCATCACCAATTGCGGGAATCGGCGCAGCATGCCCAGAAACAAACGGGTGTGCATCCAGGTGATGCGCAGGTTATCGCGCAGGATATCGAAATGGGAGGCGATATCGTCCTGATAAACAATGTGCGTCGGAATATTTCTCACCGGCACACCCTGCCAATATAACCGCACCAGGATATCGGTATCGAAATCCATGCGCGCGCCGATGCGATGGTGTTGCAACAGTTGCATGGTGGCGGCCAAGGGATACAAACGGTAACCGCACATGGAATCTTTCAACTGGCGCGACAGGCTGTTAACACAGACCCAGAAGTCGGTGAGTTTGCGACCGCGCCGCCGTGCCGGTGGCATCTGATCGTAACTGCGCCAGCCGCTGATGACGGCGGTGGGGTGTTCGCGGCCCATCGTCAAAAAAGCCGGGACATCGTTGAGGTCGTGCTGGCCGTCGGCGTCGACCTGTAGGGCATGGGTATAACCGGCGGTATAAGCGTGGCGCAAGCCATGGCAGACGGCGGCACCCTTGCCGCTGTTGTGCGCCAGGCGCAGCAAGGTGACCCGCGCGTTCTGCTGCGCAATATCAGCCAGCACCGCAGCGCACACCGGCTCGCTGCCATCATCCACCAGGATGCAATCCAGCTGATGGTCCAGCAGGCGGGCCACCACGGCACCGATACGTTGTTGATGGTTGTAGACAGGAATAATCGCGCAGGGACGGAAGGCGGACTCAGACATAATTCAGGCGCCCCACGGAGAAGACCGTGTCGCCGGCGTGGTAGCGGAAGAGGGCAAAATCGCCGGACTCATCCATCTCCAGGGTCAATTCGAGCCGCATGCCCGGCTGGATCGGGTTGGTGAACTTGAGGCGATCCAGGGTTTTGACCGGTTGTAACAAGGCAAGGAAGTCACGCGCGCAGGCCACTGCCCAATCGATCTGGATAACGCCGGGCAGGATAGGGAAGCCGGGAAAGTGGCCGTCGAAGCAGCCCAGATTAGCATCTACCTGTAGTTGCAGGTCGGCGCGCAGACCAGCCACTCGGGCACTGACCACGTAGGGCAGGTGCGCTGGGCCAGCGGTTTTTTCAGCAAGTACCGCCATCGATCAGCCTTGCTCAGCCTCGGCGTCAGGCACCTCAGGTTTATTGAGTAACTCGTAGACAGCATCCACCACGTCCTGAACGGTGCGGACCTGCTTGAAGTCGGAAGGTTGGATGCGGCGGCCAGTAAATTCCTTGAGTTTTACGGTCAGGTCGACGGCATCAATGCTGTCGATATCCAGGTCTTCATAAAGATTGGCATCGGGAGTTACCGCAGCGGGTTCGATCTCGAACAGCGAGACCAGGGTTTCCTGGAGGAAACCGTAGATTTTTTCTTTTGAATACATATCTGAACATTCCATCAAAAAGCGCAACGGGCCTTTCGTAACGGGGTTGATTAAGCCGGCAGAACCACGTTGCGTCCCCCGAGAAAAGGGGCTTGAAGCGCACACGGCAGGATGCTGGCAGTTTAACAGAGGGATCTGAACTTTGCCTACAACACGCGGCCGGTGGCGGGCTACCGACTCGCGTTGAAAAAAGCCACCAGGTCGCGCGTCAGGTGCCGGGCCGCTGCGCTTTGCAAGCAGCCTTCACGATAAGGCGCCGTGGCGATTGGCGCTTCCACGCAAAGGGTAAAGTGCGGCGGCTCGGCGGGGATGGCGTACCACTTCTGGTGTTTGAGCAACGCCGCCGGTTCACACCGAATCACCACCGGCCTGATCGGCAAACCGGCACTCAGCGCCACGTTGGATGGCCCCCGATGGAAACGCAGCGGCTCACCGGGCTGCGACCGGGTGCCTTCCGGAAAAATAATCAGCGACTGGCCGCTGCGTATTGTCTCTACGCACGCTGTAAATAAATCATCCCGCCCATTGCTGATGTAGTTGGCGGCGCGAACCGCGATGGCGGTAAAAGGATTGCGCCACAGGCTCCCCTTGACCACGCAGCTGGTATCGCCGGTGTAGGCAATGATAAAAACCACATCCAGCAGTGACGGGTGATTGGCGATGATGAGCTGGCCGGGCAGGCGCAGCGCCTCAACATGATGTAACTCATAGCTGATCAATCCCAACCAGCGCAGCAAGCGCAGGTAAAAGCGAAACACGCTGGCGATCAGCCGCCGCGTCCAGCGGTGCTTTTGCTTGAACGGCAGCAGGTATAGCAAGGGGAAGAGCGTCAGGGACAAGATGACCGCACCGCCGCCAAACACACCAAAACCCAGGGCCGTAACCGGCAGGCGCCAGGTGCGCGAACGACGCAGCCGCTGCCAGGACGATGAAGATTTGATCAAGGCACCCATCGCCACAGGCCGTCGATCTCCAGCAGCAGGTCGCTGCGGCACACATCCGCTGCCACAAACACCATGGGCACTTCGCCGAAATGCTCTAACACTCCAGCTTTTACCAAGGGCAAATCCTCCGGCTGGCGCAGATAAACCTTCAACACCTCAACCTCCAGCCGATCATCACTGCCGCGCGACTGGCTCGCCAATACATGGGCAAGCAGGGAGTCGATGTTGTGCAAGGTCACCGCCAACTGGCCCTGCACATCCCCCGCGTGACGGGTCATATGGCCCACCACGCTGGCAGTGCCGGAGACAAACAACTTGCCGGTGCCATCATCCAGGGTCAGCAGGCTGGCGCGGGCAAAGGAAGGACTGCGTGGACCGTAGTCCTGGGGATAATGGTAGGCGCTGACCTGCTGGGGATTCTCGAAGTGAATCGGTGGTTGCTTGCTGGCGAGCAGGTAGATCACCAGGTCGCCGCCGCTGTGGCCCAGGGCGCAGGCCGAGGGGAAATCCTTGTCCTGCACGCCGTGGCGGGCAAAGGCCTCGAAGCGCCCGACACAGAATTGGCGGTAACGCTCTTCCTGCTGTTGCAAGGCATTGATATCGGCCAGGTAATTCCATACCCGCACCATATACGGATAACCGCGCGCCTGAATCGTGTTCAACAGACGGCTGTAGGCCTGTTCCGTCAGGCGTTCCAATGCCTCCTTCCCTTCATCGCCTTTTTCATCCACCCAGATTGCCAACAACAGGAGTTCGTCGCTTTGGGCCCAGTAAAGGTTATCGCTATAGCCGGAGACGCAGGCGTCCGTGGTGCCCAGAGTTTCATGGATACCGAGAGGTTCCAGCAGACGCAGGCCGGTACTGATGATGCCGGCGTGGGCGGGGGCCCGGCAGTGTCCATCGAAGATGACCTTCGCCAGGCAGCCGGGCTCGGCAGCGATAACCGGCCCACCACCTGCCAGCGCATCACTTGATTGATAGCCACAAAAAAACCCGCTTGCCTGCACTGCAAAACCCCGCCAACTTGTCTGAATGACCCGCAAATGTGCGCGGATTATAGGCAGAAACCCCGGCGGAAGCCACGTTCACAACAATGAAAATTGCGCCACATCCGCGTGAAATATCGCCTTGCCTAGCCTGCGGTGCTCCCGTAAAGTACGCGGGTTTCAACTTCAGGGGTAGAACTGCCATGTCGAGCGGCGACCAGAACCGTATCGCACCGCACCCGGTGCTGCAGGATTATTACAATAAAGAAGAAGAGCGTCGCAAACGCGTGGACAACATGTTCGACTCCTCCGCCGAACACTACGACTGGGTGACGGATGTGATGAGCTTTGGCTCGGGCCGCTGGTACCGCCGTCAGGCGTTGCAACGGGCAGGGCTCACCAGCGGCGATAACGTCCTGGATGTGGGCGCCGGCACCGGTGTGGTGTCCTGGCTGGCCCAGCAGATCGTTGGCGATGAAGGGCTGGTGGTCGCCCTTGATCCGAGTAAAGGCATGTTGACCCAGGCAGTCAAACTGGGTGTAAAACAAGCGTCCCAAGGCTTGGGCGAAGCCCTGCCGTTTGCCGACAATACCTTTGATTACGTCACCATGGGTTACGCCCTGCGCCATGTGGCCGACCTGGGCGCGGCCTTTGCCGAGTACCAGCGCGTCCTTAAACCGGGCGGCAAGATCCTGTTGCTGGAGATCACCCGCCCACGGGGCAAACTGGGGACCTTCTTCCTCAAGGTGTATCTCAAAGGCATCATCCCCAACCTGGCGCGCATCTTTCGCCGTAGCGCCGACACCAAAGTATTGATGCGCTATTACTGGGACACCATCGAACAATGTGTTCCGCCGGAAACCATCGTGGCTGCCCTGAAAAAAACCGGCCTGGAAGGCGTCAAGCGCGATGTCGTGTTAGGCATCTTCAGTGAATACAGCGGCATCAAGCCCAATTAACAGGACGAGTAAATGAGTACGCAAACCGAACAGGAATATGAGCTGGCCAAGGTGCTGGTGAGCGCGCTGGACCTGGAAGACATCAGCGCAGAAGAGATCAACCCGGAAGCCCCCTTGTTTGACCCGAGCAAGCCCGACAGCCTGGGGCTGGACTCCATCGACGCACTGGAGATTTCCCTCGCGGTGGCCAAACATTACAAGGTGCAATTAAAAGCCGACGACGAAAACAACAAGGCGATCTTTTTCAGCCTGCGCTCGCTGTGCGCTTACATCAACAGCCAGCGCTGATCCTTTCTACCGGGCCATGCCAATCGCGCTGATCATCCTCTACCCCCTGCTGGTACACCTCTCCGTGGTGACAGATGTACCGCAACTGCAAGTGGCCGCGATTATCTGTTTTGCCTGCGGTTTGTTGTTCAAAGGCTTGCAACGCGGCAATAAAACCGCGTGGCTGGTGCTGGTGTGTGTCTGCCTGATCGCGCTGGGTTTTGGTTTTTTGAATATCACACTTTACGTGCTTTACCTGCCGCCGATTTTATTACCTTTATTATTGCTGTTTGTCTTTGGCCGCACGCTGCTGCCCGGACAGGAAGCGCTGGTCACCGCCATCGGCGAAGCCTCGCGCGGCCCGCTGTCACCGGCCATGCGCCAGTACACGCGGCGCATCACGCAGTTCTGGTGCGGTGTATTCCTGGTGATGATGCTCTGGTCGATGATCCTGCCCTGGCTGGAGCAACCGGAAGTCTGGTCCTGGTTTACCAATATCATCAATTACGGTTTGGTAGGCGCGCTGTTTGTGGGCGAATTCATCCTGCGCAAGTATCTGTTTCCCGAGCACAACCACCCGGGGTTTGTTGAATACCTGCGGATTGTTGCCCAAGCCAATATTCGCCATTGATCTCCATCATGTCCTCGCCCACTGAATTGATTTCACTATCCGATAACGCGCTGCTGCCGCTGCTGCATCCGTACCGCGCGCGCGCGGCATTTTTAGTGAGCGATCAACCGGTATTGACCCAGGCGGATTTCCTGCGCGACCTGGCGATGGTGCGCGCCGGTTTACCCAGCGCCGCGTTCGTCTTTAATGTGTGTGAAGACCGCTATTATTTCTTGCTCGCCTTCTGTGCGGCCCTATTGAACAACAGCGTGAACCTCTTGCCGCCCGGACGACAACGGGCCACCCTGGCACAGATTGCGCGGGATTACCCCGGCTGCTATTGCCTGAGTGACAGCGACATTGACGGGGATATTCCCTGCATCAATCTCCGCACCCTGCTTGAATCTTCACAAAGCAATGCCGTTGCAGAGGCCCTGCCAGTGCCGCTGATTCCTGCGCAACAACTGGCCGCGATTGCCTTTACCTCTGGCAGTACCGGAACGCCTTCGGCCAACAAAAAAACCTGGGGCACGCTGGCGGGCACCGCACGCCTGCTCGCCGCGCGTTTCACTGGACAACTGACCGATCCCACCATCGTCGCCACGGTTCCCTCACAGCATATGTACGGCCTGGAGATGACGGTGATGATGGCGCTACAGGGTCAATGTCGCCTCCACCGCGACAAGCCCTTTTATCCGGCCGATATCCAGCGGGTGTTGCTCGCCGCAGCGGCGCCGGTAATGCTGGTCAGTACACCGGTACATCTGCGCGCCCTGGTGAATGCGGAATTACCCATGCCCGGTATTGCCGGCGTGGTCTCCGCCACCGCGCCGCTGGACGCCGAGCTCGCTGCCGCCACGGAGCAGTGTTTCCACACGCAACTGCGCGAAATCTACGGCTGCACCGAAGCCGGCAGCATGGCGACGCGCGCGTCCACGCACACCCGGCACTGGCAGTTGCTGGACGGTTTTTCACTCACAGCTACCGATAGCGGTGTGGTGGCGCGCGCGCCGCACCTGGCGGAAGAAGCGGTGTTGCAGGATCAACTGGCGCTGCAGGATGATGATCATTTTTTACTACTGGGGCGCAACGCCGACATGATCAATGTGGCCGGCAAACGCGCGTCCCTGGCAGATTTGAGTTTGAAACTCCTGGCCATTGAGGGCGTGCACGACGGCGTCTTTTTCCTGCCCGAGCAGGAGACCGCCAACCAACGCCCGGTGGCCCTGGTGGTCAGCGACCTGCCGGTAAAGCAGATCCTGCAACAGCTGGCGTTACAGATGGATGCGGCGTTTTTACCGCGCCCGCTGCGCAAGGTCGAGCGATTGCCGCGCAACGACACGGGTAAATTAACCCGCGCCGCCTTGCACACCTTATGGAGCCAGACCCATGACTGAGGCTGCCGCCCAACTTACCCTGGACTTTTCAGTGCCGCGGGATCATCCGTCATTTGCCGGCCATTTTCCCGGTAACCCGCTGGTGCCCGGCGCGCTCTTGTTGCGCTGGATGATCGAACGCTTGCAGCAGGAAAACCTGGCGGTTTACCTGATCAAGCAGTGCAAGTTCCTGAATATCGTCAAACCCGGCGACACTCTGCAACTGCAGGTCACAACCAACAACGGCAGCCTCGCGGTGGAGATCTTCTGCGCAGACAAACCGGTAGCCAAAGCCCAATGCCTGTATCACCGGACGGACGCGAACCATGCGTGATGACTGGCGGCAACAGCGGGAAAAAGGCAATCCGTTTCTGCTGGGATTACTGACCTGGGTGGCGCTCAACCTGGGGCGCGGGGCGATCTTCGTCATGCTGTGTCCCATCGTGTTTTATTATTTTTTATTTGTCGGTCGGGCGCGCCGCGCCTCGCGCCAGTTCCTGACGCGCGCGCTGCAACGCACACCCCGCTGGTGGGAAATCTATCGCCACCTGCTGACCTTCGCTGTGGTCTCCATGGATCGCATCCTGTTCCTGGCCGGGCGCGAAAAAAAATTCCAGTTGGAGATACACGGCGGCGAATTGTTTACGTATTACCGGGACCGGGGCTGCGTACTGCTCGCCGCACACTTCGGCAGCTTTGATGCGATGCGCGTGATGGGGGTGCGCGAACAGGCGTTACCGGTACGCATTCTGTTGGATATCCAACACAACCCCAACGCGCTCAACCTGATCCAACGGCTTGACCCGGCACTGGCGCGCGGCGTGATTGATGCCCGCACACCCGGCCCGGCCCTCGCGCTGTTGCTGAGTGAGTGCATTGCCAAGGGCGAACTGGTGGGCATCATGGCGGATCGCGGAGGCAGTGGCGAACGCACCGTGCTGCAGAATTTCTTCGGCGAACCCGCACCGTTTCCGGTAGGCTGCTGGCAACTGGCGAGCGTGTTACAAGCGCCGGTGATCGCCTGCTTCGGGGTGTATCACGGCGGCAATCGTTACGCCCTGCACTTCGAGCTGATCACCGAACGCCTGGGCACAGGCCGCCGGGATCGCGCCGAGGCCATCGCACTAGGCATGGACACTTACTGCCAACGCCTGGAATATCACGCGCGGCAATACCCGATGAACTGGTTTAATTTTTATGATTTCTGGCAGCATGACTCCACTGGCCATCACTGATTACACCCTGACCACCTGCCTGGGTGCCGGACGCGCCGCCAACTGGAACAAGATCGAACGCGCTGAGAGCGGGCTCAAACCCTGTGACTTTTTCGACATCGCCGACCTGACCACCTGGATCGGCGAAGTGGACGGCGTGGATCACCAGTCATTACCGTCTCACTTGTCCTCTTACGATTGCCGCAACAACCGGCTCGCCTGGCTTGCCTTGCAGCAGGACGACTTTCTCGCCGCGGCGGCCCGCGCCATCAACACCTACGGCGCTGAACGGGTCGGGGTATTTATCGGTACCAGCACCTCGGGCATCCACCAGACTGAACTGGCGTATTTTGAATCCCGCGACCACTTGCCCGACTGGTATCACTACCGCTCTACCCACAATGTATTTTCCGTAGCGGACTTTGTGCAGCAGGCCGTGGGCGCGCGCGGTGTCTGTATCGCTATCTCTACCGCCTGCTCCTCCAGTGCCAAGGTCTTTGCCTCCGCTTACCGCGCCATAGCCACCGGCCAGTGCGATGCGGCCATCGTGGGCGGCGTGGACTCCCTGTGCCTGACGACGCTGTACGGTTTTCACTCGCTGCAACTGGTCTCGCCGGATAAATGCAAACCGTTTGATAAAGACCGCAGCGGCATCTCTATTGGGGAAGCGGGCGGATTTGCCTTGCTGGAGAAGCGTGCAGATAGCCAACTGGCATTATTGGGCTATGGCGAAAGTGGCGATGCTTACCATATGTCCTCGCCCCATCCGGACGGCGAGGGTGCCTTGCTGGCCATGCAAATGGCCTTGAACAAAGCAGGACTCGCCAGCGGGGATATTGACTACATCAACCTCCACGGCACCGGCACCCAGGCCAACGATGCCGCCGAATCCAAAGCCGTCGCGCAAGCATTTGGCGAGCGCACCTGGGCCAGCTCCACCAAAGGCTGGACCGGCCATACCCTGGGCGCCGCCGGGATCGTGGAAGCCAGTTTTTCCCTGCTGAGCATCACCCACAACCGCATCCCGGCCAATTTACATTTGCAGCAACCGGACACTGACATGCATATCGCCTTGCCGCGCACGGCCGTGCAGCAGCCGGTACGGCGCGTCCTGACCAATTCCTTCGGTTTCGGTGGCAGCAATTGCAGCCTGGTGGTGGGGGAACGCGGATGAACGTCTATATCGAGGCTGTCGGATTGGCAGCACCGGGTTTGAACGGCTGGCAAGGGAGCTTGCCCATCTTGCGCGGTGAGCAGGCCTACCAGGCGTTTGCGCTGGAGCGTTACAAGCCGGAACAACTGCCCGCCAACGAAAGGCGGCGCGCCACTGACTTGGTGCGCATGGCATTTCGCGTGTGCGAGGATTTACTTCGAGATTCCCCTGCGGATATTCGCCAGTGCGCCGCCGTGTTTGCCTCATCCGGAGGCGACTACCCGATCATCGACCAGATCTGCAAGGCCCTGTGCGAGCCGGAGCGCCTGGTATCGCCCACCCAGTTCCACAACTCGGTCCACAATTCCGCCGCCGGTTACTGGAGCATCGCCACCGGCAGCCGCGCGCTCTCCACCAGCATCTCGGCCTTTGACGACAGTTTCTGCGCCGGTTTGCTGGAGGCGGCGAATCTGTGTGTTATCGAACAGCTACCCACCCTGCTGGCCGTCTACGATATCGAACCGCCTGAGCCGCTGCAGAGCAAACGCCCGATCAGCCAGGATTTTGGTGTGGCTTTGTTGCTGTCCCCGGTTTCCAGCAGCCGCAGTCTGGCGCAGTTGACCCTGACCGTGACTGGACAGGCCCAGCCCACGCCAGCGCAGGTGGCTGCCCTGGAGGCCCTGCGCCTGAGTAATCCCGCAGCGCGCAGCCTGCCGTTGCTGGAGTTCATCGCGCGGCAACAAACAGGCCGTATGCTGTTGACGGCTAACAATAATCCCGCCCTGATCATTGAGGTAAAGCCGTGCCTTTAACCCGCCGCGAAATTGTCGACCTTATCCCCCACGGCGAAAGCATGTGCATGCTCGACGAGGTCGTCAGTTGGGATAGCGAACGCATCCATTGCCGCAGTACCGACTTTGCGCGCGCCTCAAATCCCTTGTTCGAGAAGGATCAGCTGCACAGCGTGATGCTGATCGAATACGCGGCCCAGGCCGCCGCTGTCCACGCCGCTCTGCTGCACAGCAAACTGGGTGAGAGCCGGCCCGCCTACCTCGGCGCCGTAAAATCTGTTGAACTGCTGGAAAGCGCCGTGGACAACAACACCCCCATCGACATTGATGCCCACTGTCTGCTGAACAGCAGCAGCGGTGCCATCTATGAGGTGCTGGCGCAACAGGGCCAGCAACCGGTGATGCGCGGGCGCCTGGTGTTGAACCAGCCCCAGGTTTAAGGCGCTGAACCCGCCGCCGGTATAAAGCGCCGAATCCGCCCTTGGCATAAAAAAGATTCTGCTGTCATCAAAATTTCTCTACTATTCCCTCCCATCAAGCCGCTGATCCCTGCATCAGGGCTTGAGCCAACGTTTCCCTTTCACACGTTTTTGTTGCTTTAAGGACACCCTATGAAAGCTATCTCCCTTGCCTGCGCCGCTGCTGCGCTGATGTGTTGTGCCATCTCCGCCCAGGCGCGCGATGACATTCAGGACTATTCCATCGCTGAAGCCCTGGCCACGGAAAACGCCAAAAATATCCTCGGCGATAACATCAAATTCTATTTCGGTGCGCAAAAACATGGCCCGATCAACAAGCGTTTTGGTGAATTCGGCTCCAATAAGAAAACCAACGGCGTGGGCAAATCTGATCGCCAAGCCTGTGAGTGGGTGTTTTTGTCTGCCCTGAAATCCCTGCGCGACCGCGCGGAAAAAGAAGGCGGCAATGCGGTAGTGAATATCCGTTCCAACTATCGCGGCAGCACAACCACCAGCACCGACACCTTTAAATGCGGTTCCGGCGCGCTGATGTCCGGCGTGGCTTTGCTGGGTGATGTGGTTGAGCTTAAATAAATAGACTGGGGGCAGTTTCCACTGCCCCTCGTTGCACATGGTCCATCGGTTACCCCAATAATCAATTCCCCTGGAGGAAAGGATGAACACTTTACATCGCGCGCGTCTTTGGGCGTTTTTCCTGTTACTTATATTTGGTTACGCCCAGGCACTGCACGCTGAATCCAGCCCCGTGCTGGAGGCCGAGTTGCAACCACTGAAAAATGCCTTTGCCGGCGATATTGCCCAGGTTCGGGCGGCGATCAGTAAATTGGAATGGACCGGTATTTCCGATCCGGAAATCTTTGATGTTGCCGCGGAGCGTCTGGAGGCAAACTACACGGCGCAATCGTCCGCTGCGATTGAACTGAATTCCTGGCTGGCCAAGGGTCTTGCCTTGTCCGGCAATCCAAAATACCAGCCGTTGTTTGACAAGGTCCTGGCGATGAAGACGCGCAAGAGAAAACTGCGCGGGCACGTAGAGATTGCATCCCAACGTCTGGCTGTTAACCAGATCTGGAATCCGGTTATTACAAAGGATAATCATCTTGCGCAGTCCCAGGCAGAGCTGGATAGGCTGCGAATCAGGAATATGTTGCATGCGAATCTACCGGATTTGGTCAGTGCGGGTACTCGCCTGGTTTATAACCATCACAAAACGGATGTTGAGTTGATGGATGAGGTACATAAGATTTTGGCGGCGCAGTATAAGAACAGCACGAATCCGGAGCATCTGGATGCGATGGCGTGG
>DATJLH010000262.1:0-6028 GCA_035490615.1 Cellvibrio sp. | reverse complement strand
GGGCCATCGTAATCCGTCGAGGCCCTGCTGAAAAAACTGGCATCTATAGCTGGAATACAAAAACTGACCAGGTTCGTGTTTCTCAGTGGCTCAAGGGTAGAGTTTACGAGTACTTCAGTGACGTATCACCAGATGGAGATCATTTATATCGAGGGCGCATTTCTGGTGTCAGTCGCTCTTTGGCGGGGAAGCTTGTTTATAATTTTAACGCAGATAGTTTCATCGACGTCGTTGCTCCCTATTAGCCCTTTTTTTCATTGTCGAAATCCCCGTGTAGTTCTACCTATGGCACCTCGAATAAACCGCTTGGCTGTGCGGAGGAGCTGATCAATTTTCAGAACAACCCTTATCGATGCCCCATTACCGGAAATGAATACATTTTTAAATTAATTGTAATAGCTCGGGCGCTATACAAGCAGAGTAGTGGTTCTCGCAAGGCGCTGACGATGATGAAGCTCAATGGCATTGAAGTGACGACGGATGTGCATCGCAAGAAAGATGGCTCGTCGATGGCGAAGGAGTATTAATGCCCGATTTATTCAAGCTATGTGTGGATGGTGAAAAATAAAAGTGTCGGATTACGGCGTGCGCCTAATCCGACCTACGCGCGTGAAGTTTAAACGATGCCATGGCTAACGCTAGTCATGGCATTTTTTATGCTGGGTTGTTGGTGTTGTTAATCAAGGAGCTCATCACAATGTTAGTCGCGCCATATTATTCGCAGCAAGCTCATCTATCGACCAAAGTTTCCCCGTCCACGACAAATTATGCCGATGAGCGGCAACACATTGCCGCTATGACATCGTCTGATCGTGTGTCTATCACGCCCGAATTGCTCTCTGGCGTGGATATGTTCCGCAGTTTAGGTACCCTGGTGTTGGGCGGGGAAGAGCAAATTCGCGAGTGGGCGAATCAGGGCCTGACGATTATCGATGAAACTTATGAAAAAGCGTTTGAGGTGCTTAACCAATCATTTAGAGAGCACATGAATAATCGCAGTTCTTCTGGTGTGGCGTTTAATCGGCATCAAATAGTGATGAGCTCCCAGGCTGTGCCGGAGTGGTTTGTTCAGGAGCAGTTAAATGAAATTGCTGCGCTTGGAAATGAGCATATGCGGGAAAGTTTTTCGGCGGGTGAGTTTTATTATGTGAATGTGGATGCGGGAGTTCATCGCAATGCGATAAGTATGTATCGGGAGGTTGGTGGGTAGGGGTATTTGGGGTGAGGTGGTCCAGGGGTGGAAGCGCGTTGTCGGATTACGGCGTTCCGCCTAATCCGACCTACGGGTTTTATTAGGTTTACCGGGCGGGCTCGGTGACGAAGCCGAGTTTTAAAATACCGGCTTTTTGCACGGCGGCCATGGCTTTGATGACGTGTTCGTAATCCACCTGCCGGTCACCGCGAATATGGATTTCCGGTTGCGGTTCCTGCGTCGCCGCGACGTTCAAACGCTGTTCCAGTTCTTCCAGGGTGACCTGGGTTTCGTTCCAGTGAAAAATACCATCTGCAGTCACCGCGAGGTTAACCGTTTCCGGTTTGATTTCATTGATGGTGTTGTCCGCGCGTGGCAGATCCACTTTTACCGAGTGGGTGAGTACCGGTACGGTGATGATAAAGATGATCAGCAATACCAACATGACGTCCACCAGGGGTGTCATGTTGATCTCACTCATGACTTCTTCGTTGTCGTCGAGTCCGCCGCCGAAAGCCATCTTAGCTCACCTCTTTTTGCGCAATTTTTCGTGTATCCAGTTTGGTCACCGGCGCGCTGGATTTACTGCTGGCCGGCGGTGCACCGGTAATCAGGTAAGCATGTAATTGATGTGCGAAGCGATTGAGTTTTCCAAGGATGCCTTTGTTGCCGCGATTCAAGGCGTTGTAGCCCAGCACCGCCGGAATTGCCACTGCAAGACCAAACGCGGTCATGATCAACGCCTCACCCACTGGCCCAGCGACTTTATCAATACTGGCAGAACCGGAAACACCGATTCCCACCAGCGCGTGGTAAATACCCCATACGGTACCGAACAAACCAATAAAGGGCGCAGTTGAACCAACAGAAGCCAGAATCGCCAGACCGCGTTGCAAACGCTCTGAACTTTCATCAATTGAGCCGCGCAAACAGGCGGTCAACCATTCGGCCAAGGGCAAGTGTCCATGGAGGTCGTTTTTGTGATTGGTGTGATGATCCAGCGCGGCCTGGCCTTCTTCGGCCAAACGACGAAACGGATTATCGTCGCGGTTATCACCGAGAATGTGCAGGCCCTCCGCAAAACTTTGCGCATGCCAAAAGTCGCCTAATGCGCGTGAAGGTTTACGCAATCTGAATAATCCCCAGGAGCGTACCGCGATCACATACCAGGATGCGATGGACATCAACAGTAGCATTACCGCTACCGATTTGATCACCATGTCGCCCTGACTCCAGAGGGCTTCAATGCCATAGGGGTTATTCATAACATTTCCTCAATGTTCACACGTTCATTGTCAATTTAAATTGCTATCTCGCTATCAGTTACGGGTTGGGGTGCAAGACCGTCGGAGGCAGGACGCCGACGTCGAGCGTACAGGGATGTATTCACAGCGTGTCTTGCACCCCAACCCGTAACTGATGCTCCGAACTATCTAACAGGCACTCATCTAACTCGCACTAACGCAACGAGAATTCCAGCGGCTGTAAATACCAATAAGCGATAGGCTCATTACCGCGTCTCGCCGGTGTGTATTTCCATTGCTTGACCGCTTTTACCGCGGTGTCATCCAGCCGTTTGAAACCGCTGGATTCTTTAATCTTTACTTCACCGACCGTGCCGTCGGGCAAGATCAAAATCTCTAACAACACGATGCCCTGTTCACGCAGGCGGCGCGACAACGCCGGGTAGGCCGGGCGCGGGTTATTGAGCTGATGTGCATCCTCCCGCGGCGGCGTAACCGGTGCGCCCATGCTGTCGTTTTCTTCCGCTGTGGGTGTCGCAACCGGCGGTGGGGGCGGTGGTGGCGCACTGTCTTCTTCGGGGGGTGACTCTTCCTGCGTAATGGCTTTTTCCGACGGCGGCGCTTTGGGTAGCGGCACCGGTTTTGGCTTGGGCTTGGGTTTAGGTTCCGGCTTTTTCGGCTTGGGCTTAGGTTTTTCCGGCGCCGGGGGCGGTGGCTCCACTGGCGGTGGCGTTGGTTTGGCGCTGGGGGCTTGCACGGTTTCTGCTGGTGGGGCGGGGATCAGGATACCTTGTACCGTCGGCAAAACCAGTTCTTCTGTCTTGGGGGCGGGCGCCCAGACCACCAGACCAATTGCGCCCGCATGGATCGCCAGGACGCTGATGAAGGCGATGCATGCGGCCCATTTGTCATTCCCGGCTCCGTTACTCATAACCCCGTCCCTGCAACCCCGGAGAGCTTCATCACCAATGCAAAGCTACCGCTGAGCAGGGCCGGTACCAAAAGGCCAAGGATGGCTTTATCCACTGATTTGATCGAAAACGCCCAGAGCATGGCGGCTATATAAATGGCGCCGCTGGCCAGCAGGGCTGTCATCAGCGCATCGCTCTTGGGCATAGGGAGTAACGGGGTCAGTAACGTAGTACAGGCGCGCGCCAAGACGTAGCCGCCAAGTAACGCAGCGAGCAGCCGTGCGGCCAGATGCCAACGATGATGGCGGGGTAATCTGCCAGATGTGGAAACTGCGTGTGACATGGCCGTCCTGAGCGATAGCGATTACTAATCTAAATGATAAATATTCGTATTTGCAAGAATGCCGCGCACTTTACCAAAAAGCGGGCACAGGGGAAAGGGGTTTGTTTTTTAATAGTAACAATTGGCAATTGTCGCCTTGGCGCCAGAGTAACCGGCGCCGTCCTCTCATCAGCCAACAATAATTTTCCTGCTAGTATTCAATAAAAGGCCAATAAATTTCAGTATGCTTGGCCACGACAACAACCGAGAGTTAGCAGATGTCTATGAAAAAGTTGATCAATACAGTGGTCTTTTTGATCGCCGTTGCCGGCACTGGCTGCGACAGCTTTACCGATCCGGCAACACGTTTGGCTTATGCGATAGAGGGTGGAGTAGGTAACCTCAGGCATAAACCGGGTTCCGAATATTTGATCGACCAATTCAGCCCGCAGGCGGGGGACGAATGTGTGGGTGCTTACAAAGTGCAACTGGATAAGGTGGGCGCAATTATTATCTGGTGCCTGGATGCCAGTGGCGCGGTGGAATCAAGTCACAGCACCTCCTACCACGCCCGCTTCGTTAATACGGCCGATACATTTCTTATCGAGAAGCCGGCTGGTTCCGCACTCACCGTCACATTACAGCGGCGCGATGGCCTTGCGGTTATTACCAGGGTGGAGTAGGGCAACGGGAAAACCAGGGAGGAAAACAACGGCGATAAAAAATCAGCGCAACAGTCCTTTGCGTGTCGCACCTTCCCTGGCTGTCAAAGCATGTCAAAAAGACACTTGTGCTCAACGGCCTTTGGCAGTTTTCTTGATGTCTTCTTTCACATCGCCATAGGCTTTTTGGGTTTTGCCTTCGGCTTGTTTGGCCGCACCTTTAGCCTGATGTTTTTGGCTGCCGAAAGCTTCTCCAGCTTCACGCTGAACCTTACCGGCTGCATCTTTTGCTGTGCCCTTCACTTGATCTTTGTTCATAGTCAATCTCCTTCGATGACAGTTTATGTGATACATATCTGTGACCATTTACCGTTCCGAATATCCCTGTAATTTCATAAAAATGAACGCTTTGGTGCGTAAACCCACATTACGTTAATGCGTGCTTGGTTTCGATTTTCAGGTCACACATGAGAGCGATATTCATAACCAGCCGGACTTTTTAAATCGATAGTAAAGATACGCACAGGTCACCGCGACGATACATAACGAAGCGGGGTAACCATACTTCCATTGCAGTTCCGGCATGTGTTCAAAGTTCATGCCCCAAACTCCCACAAAGGCGGTCGCCACCGCGAAGATGGCTGCCCAGGCAGCGAGGCGTTTGTTTACTTCATTTTCATCGATGCTGACCATCGACAGGCTAACCTGTATAGCGGTGCTGATGGTCTCGCGGATGGAATCGATAGAGGTATTCAGTCGATAAAGATGATCCTGCACATCGCGGAAATAATGCTTGGTGTCGGCCACTATCGGCGGGACCCAGCCGCCATCCAGTTTTCCTACGGCTTCCAACAACGGGCCTACCGCATGTTTCAGCGTGGTGACTTTGCGTTTTAATTGATACAGGCGCTGGATGTTGTCGCGTTGCGAACCTTCCGTGAAAATTTGATCTTCAATAATTTCCAGTTCGGTTTCCAGTGCGATGACGACGGGAAAATAACGGTCGACGACAGCATCCATCAAGGCATAAAAAACAAACGCTGGTCCCTGCACCAGGTGGTGCGGTTCGCGCTCACAGCGGGCGCGCACACCGAGAAAACCCTGTTGCGAACGGCTGCGATTGGACAGCACATAATTCTTGCCCACAAAGACATCGACTTCACCGAGATTCAATTCGCCTTCCATCAGTTCCAGGGTGTGCATCACCGCGAAAAGTGAATCGCCATATTCTTCGATCTTGGGACGTTGATGGCCAGCATGGGCATCTTCCACCGCCAGCTCATGCAACCGGAATTCATGTTGCATCTGCTCCAGTTCTTCTGGCTCAGCATCTTTTAAGGCAACCCAGACAAAGCAATCCGGTTGCTTTAAATATTCGCTGATATCTTCCACAGGAATACTATTGAGCTTTTTACCTTCCTGATAAGCAACACAATTGATCAGCATGGGTGAGTCCTCGATGGGTCAATACAGAACAGTATAGAACCTCACAACATCAACGCATTAATTCATACACGCACAGGTTCACGGCGCTGGCCAGGTTCAAGGATTCAATTGTGCCGCTGCCTGGAATGGTAAATGCCTGGGAATTAAGTGCCGCCAGATCACTGTGGGGTACACCGCGCGCTTCATTGCCGAAGATATAACAATCACAGCGTTTGAATGCGTCGTCGCGCAGGGCTTTGCCTTGCATATCC
>DATJLH010000261.1:0-15941 GCA_035490615.1 Cellvibrio sp. | reverse complement strand
ATTGTTGAGGATGATCCTGCGCTTAATACCCAGGTGGCCGAGTTGCTTCGGCAGCATGGCCACAGCACGGAACAATGCTTCGATGGGCCGGGTGGTTTGATGGCGGCCATCAGTCGTCGTTTTGACCTGATCTTGCTGGATGTGCTCTTGCCGCGAATGGATGGCTTTGCAGTGCTGAATAAATTGCGCAAAACCCGCCAGACCCCGGTGATGATGCTTACCGCCTGCGGGGCAGAAGAAGAGCGCATCACCGGTTTCAGCAAAGGGGCCGATGACTTTGTGCCCAAGCCGTTTAACTTTACCGAACTTTTATTGCGCATTGATGCACTATTGCGCCGCTCCATGGGGCTCACGGATTCGCGCGCGAACATTGCTGAACTCTGTGTGGGGCCGCTGCGCCTTGATCGCCAGGCTCAGAGTGTCTTCGTCAATGACACCCCGGTGGTAATCACGCCGATCCAGTTCAAGTTATTGTGGATGTTAGTCAGTCACCAGAACGAAACCCTCACCAAACCTTATTTGTATCAGCTGGTGCTGGAACGGGAATTCAGTTGTTATGACCGCAGCCTCGACATGCATCTGAGCCGCGTGCGCCGCAAATTAACCGAAGCCGGTCTCGCGCCGGATCGCCTGCAAACCATTCACGGTAAAGGCTATGCGTTTGTATGAACAAGCGTTTGCTATGGACGCTGTGTATCACCATTGCGGCGGGCACGGTGACGCTGTATGGCGTTATCAATGACCTGACCCGCAATACCGAATCGCAGATGAGTTTTATTGATCCACAGCATCAACAAACCTTGTTGGATTACGGCGCTGAAGCAGAACGCTTATACCGCGCGGGCGATGCCAATGCATTGCACCACTGGTTGCAGCAATTGCAAGCGCGCGAGCAAACCTGGGCGGCGGTGATCTCGGCTGATATCCAGCCGCTGGCAGGCAGTGTATTGGCACCCGCGTTTACTGAACGGTTTCGCTTGGGGCGCGATGTGCGCTGGAAAATTCATCTGTACTTTAAAGAAAATCCGGTGATGGATATTCCGTTCGCTGATGGGAAAACCTTTTTTGTCATCACCCTGCCGCAACGCATGCGCCCGGGAGAATATTGGCATTACGCACAGCTATTGCTGCAAATTGCCTTGCCACTGGTGGTGTTAATCAGTGTGAGCCTGGTGTTGTATCGCCACCTGATGCAACCCCTGCGGCAGTTGGAAAGCGCCACGCGTCAATTCAGTGAAGGCAAGTTTGATGTGCGGGTGCGCAATTGCCTCGGTTCGCGCAATGATGAACTGGCGGCATTGGCGGACACGTTTGATCGCATGGCGGATCGCACCGGCAGGTTAATCCTGACCCAGCGCCAATTGATTGCGGATCTGTCCCATGAATTGCGTACGCCATTAACGCGAGTTGATATCGCCTTGCAGTGCGCAGAACGCGAACTGGTCAAGCCGGAACAAACCTTTCAGCGCATCGCGCGGGAATCGCGGATTATGCGTGAGCTGGTGGAAGACACCTTGACCCTCGCGTGGCTGGAAAATGAAAAACCGGTGCTGGTAAAAGAACACCTGGATCTGGTGGATTTGCTGGACAGTATTATTGACGATGCGCGATTTGAATTTCCCGCGCACCGCATCACCGCGCAATTGCCATCGGAAGCCCCACTGGCCAGTTGCTCCCGCTCTTTAGGCCAGGCGATAGAAAATATTATTCGCAACGCAGCTCGCCACACGCCAGCAGGTGGCAGTGTTCATATCAACCTGCAAGTGCAGAGTGATAACTGGTGTTTGCTGATTGATGACCAGGGGCCAGGCGTGCCGGAAGAACATCTGGATAATATCTTCAAACCCTTTTTCCGGCTGACGCAGAAGGACGAGGAACATCAGGGATTCGGAATCGGCCTGGCCTTGGCGCGACGCCAGATAGAAGCGGCAAAGGGCCAAATCCAGGCGCGGAATTTACCTCTGGGTGGATTGCAGATGGTGATCCTGTTGCCTGTGCCGGTACCTATGCCGCTACCTATGCCGGAGACACGCGCGGCGAGTCTGTAACACTTGTAACAACACTTCACAGTTCGTTCGGTTGAAAAATAGAATCGGCGGCTGTTATTACGGGGACACCAGTATGCTTGAACGTCAGGCACAGGTAACGACTGCGAAGGCGCAACATTACCTTTATCAATTGTGTAAGCACTTCGGCCACAAAATTGCAGCCCAATGGGACGAGCAATTCGGCACGCTCGACTTCGGTATCGGTCAATGCCGGTTGCATGCCGAAGAAGCCACCTTGCTGGTGTATTGCGAAGCGCAGGATGCCGATAACCTGCATGAAGTCATGGATGTGATCAAACGTCATTTTGATCGCTTTGCTCACAAGGAAGCGTGTGAATTAGTCTGGTCGCCTTAAAAGGATTCTGTTTTGACACAAGCATCTTCTGATCGCATTCTTTGTGGTGCCATTGTTCCGACATTTTTTTATTTTGTCATTCCCTCCATCGCTGCCTTGCTGGCACTCACCACGGCCAATCTGGTAGACGGCTTATTTATCGGCAACTTTGTGGGTGCCGACGCCTTGGCGGCAATCAATTTTTTAATTCCCTATCTTGCACTGGTCTTTGGCCTGGCGTTGATGCTCGCCATCGGTGGTTCGGTGCGTGCTGGCAAAGCGCTGGGCGAAAAAAATCCGCAGGCGGCATCGGCCATCTTCAGTAAATGTGTAATGACAGTGGGGGTGTTTGCGTTGGTGATGGCCAGCGTCAACCTGTTGTTCAGTCACTGGATTTTTACCGCACTGGGTGCGCCTGAATCGCTTCACCCGTTGATGCGCGACTACTTTCATATCATCGCCTGTTTCCTGCCGGCGCAGTTGTTGTCGGTGGTGCTGTACTATTTTATCCGGGCGGACGGTAAACCGGTTATGGCCACCGTCGCACTGACCAGCGGCGCCTTCGGTAACATGCTGTTGGATGCGTTATTTATCGGTTATTTCCAGTGGGGTATTGCCGGTGCCGCCTGGGCAACGGGCATGTCGCAGCTTGTGCAGTTGGGGATTCTGTTTCGCTATTTCTGGCAACCTGCACGTCGTTTGCAGTTCCGTTTTCGCCAGACGCAGTGGGTTGACGTAGCACACGCGGCGTTTAATGGTATTTCGGAATTTGTAAACGAAATATCCGGCGGCCTGGTGATCCTGGTGGTGAACTGGTTGCTGGTAACACGGATTGGTGTGGAAGGTGTCTCTGCCTTTACGGTGATTAATTATTGTTTGTTTGCCAGCCTGATGATTTTCTATGGCATTGCCGATGCCATGCAATTATTGGTGGCGCAAAATTTCGGCGCGCGTCAGGAGCAGCGTATGCGTCAATTTATGCTGACCTCAACGGTAGCCATACTGGTGTTCGGGGTTCTGTTAATCAGTGTGTTATTAGGTTGGCGAGCGCATTGGGTCGGCTGGTTTGTCAGCGCGCAGGACACGGCAGTCATAACCCTGGCGGCGGATTTTATTCTGGTGGTCTGGCCGATCTTTTTGGTCAATGGTTTGAACGTGCTGTTATCGTCTTATCTCACCGCTATTCATCAACCGGCAGCCTCTGCCGCTATCGCCCTGTTGCGCAGTTTAATTCTGCCGGTCAGCGTGTTGATGGTGTTGTTCTGGTGGCTGCCCGGTTATCCCTTGTTGATGGCCCTGCCTCTGGCGGAGTGGTTGACCTTCGTTGTTGCGCTTGCACTGTTTCTGCGTTTTAAACCGGCGGTTTTATTTGCATCAGAGCAGCCGCGTTAGCGTTTGCTTTTATCCTGGCGCATTGATCTTCGTAAACGTAACAGTTGTAAAACTGATTGAAGCTGAGATCCATTCTCATTAACTTCGTGGCTCTTCCTCGACAAGATCGCGGACCCGCAACGGACATCAATGCAGCAATGGTGAGCTATGAGTCAATCGTGCAGCGAGATTGCAGAACATGCATCCTTTCAGGCCTTTATCAACGGCTATTTACGTGAGGTGGATGGGGGCGTCTGGCTTAACGAGCGGCAATGGGGTGCGCGGCATCCTGATCTGAATTCTGTTCCCGCTGAATACATCATTGAACTGGCACTGCCGCACCAGAAGATGCAGCTCGCCCTGGCGGTAGATTATGTTTCTTTGGTGGGGCGTCACCGCATCAGCACCGTATGGATACGGCAAATAAATGAAGCCTGGCAACCGATAGATTTTTTTCCCGCCTTGATATTGTTAATCAATGAGATTTATTCCAACGCGGGACACGCTTCACCGGCGTTAAAGGAAAAACATCTTGAACTGATCTTGCGCGTAACATCCAGCCTGCAATTAATGTCGCGTTTTCTGCAAGCGCGGCACGCGGACCCGCGTTTACTGGGCGATCGATTTATAGACTCTGAACAATCACTGCTGTATGGACACTGGCTGCACCCGACGCCGAAAAGCCGCCAGGGAATGGCGGAATGGTTGCAAGGTTGCTACGCGCCGGAATTGGGCGGCCGGTTTCAGTTGCATTATTTTGCAGTGCAACGCCGTTACGTCAAACAGGATTCTATTGCCGAGCACACTGCAGAAATTATTTTGCGCAGTGCGTTGGGCAGCGATACGCTGACACTGCCCGACGATTATGTGGTGGTGCCGGCGCACCCGTTGCAGGCGCAGTGGATGTTGCATCAGGATTATATTCAGCACGCGTTGGCCACAGGGATGATTCGCGACCTGGGCAGGCAAGGTTTGCACTTTACGGCCACGTCTTCCGTGCGCACGGTGTATTCCGAACAGTGCCCGTGGATGCTCAAGTTTTCCATTCCGGTAAAGATCACCAACTCGCTACGCCTCAATCACTACCCGGAATTACTGGCAGGTAAGGTGATGGCCAGTTTGTTGCGCCGCTGCGACTTTGTAAAAAAATATCCGCACTTTCAACTGATTGATGATCCGGCTTATCTGGCCGTGCAACTGCCGGGGCAAATAGAAGCCGGCTTTGAGTTGATCATCCGCTCCAATCCTTTTACGACGCATCACGACACGGGTGTGCATTCTATCGCGGCACTGGTGCAAGAGCCTTTGCCAGGTTTTGCATCGCGTTTGTCGACGTTGATCGCCACATTGGCTGTTAAAGAGAAGCGCAGCCCCTCGCAGGTTGCGCAGGATTGGTTTGAGCGATACCTGGAATGCGCGGTGGTGCCATTGATCCTGTTGTACGAAGAGCAGGGCATCGCACTTGAAGCGCATCAGCAAAACAGTTTGCTGGATGTAAGCAGCGGTTACCCCACCACCTATTTCTATCGTGACAACCAGGGTTTTTATTTATCGCCAAGCCATCGCGAATGTCTGGCGGCGATTGAACCGAGCGTTGGGGAAACCCCGGAACTTTTTTACGATGACGACATGATCTGTGATCGCTTTTCCTATTACCTGATTATCAATCAACTCTATTCCGTGATTCATCGGCTGGGAGCCGACCGCCTGGTTGAAGAACCCGTATTACTGGCCTGCGTGCAGCGCCGATTAGCCGCTCTGGAAAAACAATTGCACGGCACCGGCAAGCAATTTGTGCACGGCTTGCTGCACAAAAAAGCGATTCCCTGTAAAGCCAACCTGCTCACGCGCCTACACGATATTGATGAGTTAACCGCAGAACTGGAGCTGGCGGTATATACGCACATCAATAATCCGTTGGCTAAGGTCGAGGGCGTTATCAATACGGAGGTGGATTATGAAGTGGCGTGACAGCAGCCCGGAACAGCGTGTGCTCCGCCAACTTATCGAGGCGTTGCTGTACGAAAAATTAATTCCCTTCGATAGCTTTGCCGTTGCGCAATCCCAGGATGTGTTGTTCCAGTTCACGTTGGAGCAGCAACGTTATCGTTGTCGCGGCCAGATCGGCGCGTTTGATCGGATTCATCTAATGTCGGATAGCCTGTGCCGTTTGCGAAACGATGGTTCCCCGGCCCGCGCTGAATTGTCGACCATTGTGATGAGCCTACCGGTGGCCGATGCGCGTCGGGAACAACTGTTGCTGGAGCTTGAACACACTATTCGTTTGTGCCAATGGAATGAAAAATACCTGCCCATCACTGAAAGGGTACGGCGCAACCTCGGTTACGCTGCACTGGAATCGGCGATCCATGAAGGCCATCCGTATCACCCTTGCTTTAAAGCGCGCACCGGCTTTTCTCTGGAAGATCATCAGCAGTTTGGCCCGGAAGCCGGGCAGAACTTTCAATTGGTCTGGCTGGCTGTTGCACGTCATCGGGTGCATTGCGCGTTACCGGTAGCGGAAGAAAATTTTTGGCAGCGGGAGCTTGATAAAGACGTCATCCTGCTGCTCGCTCACCGTTTGCGCCAGCAAGGCGGCGATGCCAGTGATTACACCTTGATGCCGATGCATCCCTGGCAATGGGAAAATTTGAAAACGTCTGCACTGGCATCCGCGTTGGCCAGCCGGGAAATCATTCACCTGGGTGCCGCCGGCGATTATTACCAGGCCACACAATCGATTCGCAGTGTGTTGAATATCAGTCATCCCTTGCGCGCTACGCTGAAGTTGCCGATGAATATCGTTAACACCTCATCGCTACGCAACCTGGAATCCCATGGTGTATGTTCTGCGCCGGCTATTTCACAATGGCTGCAAGCGGTGGTGCGCACCGATCCTTTATTTGAAAAATATTATCCGCTCTCATTGCTGGATGAATACGCGGGCATACTGTTTCAACCGGAACCTGAACAACACGCACAGCTCGACGGTCAGGTTGCAGCCATCTGGCGTGAGAGCGTTGAACACTATTTATTGCCCGGTGAGCAGGCCGTACCATTTACCGCACTGGCATTAATGGAGGCTGATGGTCGCCCGTTTATTGATGAGTGGCTGGACTGCTATGGCATGGCGCCCTGGTTACATCGTTTGATTCAGGTGGCGGTGTTACCTGTCTGGCATTTATTGGTAAAGCACGGCATCGCGCTGGAAGCTCACGCCCAGAATATGGTGTTGGTACACCGCGACGGTTGGCCACAAAAAATTATTCTGCGCGATTTTCACGAGAGTGTTGAATATGTGGATGAGTATTTGCCCGCGCGCGATTATTTACCGGACTTCGCTGCACTGAATCCGGCCTACATCAACGCAGAACCGAATCGCTATTACTGGATGACGCGCATTGAAGCCCTGCGCGAACTGGTGATGGACACCTTGTTTGTGTTCAATCTGAGTGAAGTGTCGCACCTGCTGGACAGTTACTATGGGTTTCCCGAAACCCGTTTTTGGCAATGGGTTAATCAACATCTACAGGCTTATCTGGACGATAACCCCGCGCTTGCCAGTCGCCAGGCACAACTGAATTTTGATGCAGCACATATCCACACCGAATCCTTACTGACACGAAAATTATTCGGCAAAGCCTATGCCGAATTTCATCATCTGGTCAGCAATCCGTTTTATTCCCACCAGCCCGTAAAGAGCCTGCCCGAATATGATCTATGTGAATGACGATCACTACAGCCGCGATTTTTTTAATGCGCGCTTTGCTTACTATGAAACCCTGCCTGTGTTGCGCAATTGCGCGGGCCAGCGCCTGGCGGTTTGCTTGACCGATACCGCTGAATGGATTGCCTTGTGTTTATTTATCAGGGAAAAGCAAGGCTCGGTATTTCCTATCCACGCGGCGACACCGCTTGAAGCGGCACGTCGTGCTGCGCATCGCGCTGAGTGCCATCAATTGCTATTTCACTCGCTCGATAATCCGCTAGTGATCAGCGAACGCGCTGCCGATGCCGCTGGCATGCTGGTACAAATGAGTTCCGGCACAACAGGTGAGCCGAAAACCATCGCGCGCGCCTGGGATTCTATTGACGAAGAAATTACCAGTTATATTGCCAGCTTCGGCGCTGCGGCACAGCTGACGCCGGTGGTCGCATGCCCGGTGACGCATTCCTACGGTTTGATTTGTGGCGTGCTGGTCGCTTTGCAGCGCGGCATACAGCCCATAGTGATTACGCAGATCAATCCAAAGTATGTCATTAAAATGTTGCGCACCCATCCGCAACACCTGTTGTACGCATCTCCGACTTTACTTAACACCTTGTCGCAACTGATGCCCGCCGATACGCGCTTCCATGCGGTCATGACATCCGGTGCGGTTATGCCCAAACCCTGGTTTGAAGCACTGCAACGAAAAACCGAATTTTTGTTTCAGCAATACGGTTGTTCCGAAGCCGGTTGTGTTGCCCTGAGCCAACACATGCAAGCCGCCAACGATATGGGTAAACCGCTACCCCACGTTGAACTGGTTGCCGGAACTGATAGCGAAACTCCGGCAGAAATTGTGATTACCAAACAAGGTACAACCATCTTCACCCGGGATCTGGGTTATCTGGATGCCCGGGGCCATTTGTTTTTTGTTGCCCGACAGGACGACACCATCATCGTGGCGGG
The DNA here is from genome assembly GCA_035490615.1 of Cellvibrio sp. Taxonomy (GTDB): domain Bacteria; phylum Pseudomonadota; class Gammaproteobacteria; order Pseudomonadales; family Cellvibrionaceae; genus Cellvibrio. The sequence goes on along the minus strand of DATJLH010000261.1, from coordinate 7,513 downwards.
GCTCAACGTTTATCCCCAGGAAGTGGAAGATGTGTTGCTGGAATACGGGCCTATCACCGAAGCGGTTGTTTATAAAAAACAGGACGCCTATGCCGGTGAGCGCGTCTGTGTGAAATTTGTTGCGCGCGCCGCGGTGGATGTTAACCACCTGCGCGCCTGGTGTGCCAAACACCTGGCACCGCATCAGGTGCCCCATGAGTTTCAACAGCTGGATGAGATTCCACGCTTACCCAACGGCAAGATCAACCGTAAATCATTAGCCAATGCCACTGCCGTAGCGCCCGCATAAATTCCCGAATAAAAAGGTTTTTGCATGACCAAGACAGATATCGTCAATGTGATACATCAGGTACTGGCGGAGAAGATGGCCATCCCCTATGTATCGGCCTTCAGCCCTTACGCGCGCCTGAACGAGGATCTTTATCTCGATTCAGTGATGGTGCTGCAACTGCTGCTGCATATGGAACTGGATCATGGTTTTGTTATTCCCGACGAAGCCCTGGCCAAGGAAGATTTCGAAACCGTTGATAGCTTAGCGAACCTGTTGGCGCGTTTGGAAAACACAACGACCGTTATCGAACAGCCAGTAGAGTTTGAAGATATCAAGGTACATTGCTTCGTCAGTTGCGTGTGCGAGATGATCAAGAAATCCGAGCTGGTGGATCATCGGCCCTTTTATTTTGGCGTGTGGGATGCCGATATTGTGGTGACGGACGATAATCGAATTTCGTATCACTCAGCGACGATCAATCATGATTTCTTTATTGAATGGTACAAGCGAATCTATGGTGTCACCATCCATCGCTGGTATGACAGCGCCTTATCCAAAGAGGCCAACGTGCGCAGCTTGCTGTCCCTATTGGACAATAAAATGCCTGAACGCAACATCATGGTCATGCTTGATATGTACCTGTTGCCAGAACGGGAAAATAAATTTAATGCAAACCCGTTTCCGCATTACGTGATGCTGGAAACCACGGACGACTCGGATACCTGGCTGATGCTGGACCCGGATTATCGCTGGGAAGGTGAGCTGCCCAAAGCCAGAATCCTGGAAGCCATTCGCTCGCCCCACGCAGTCGGTGGTTATTACTTTGACAGCACCGATATTGCACCGTCATCCAACGCTGCCATCAAAGCTTACTTCGAGGCGTGCATCAAACTTGATACCAATCCCATGACGGATGCTGTCCGACTTATCATCCGCAACCATCTCGACAGCCACCAGGGGCTGCAACTTTCCCACCTTGCTGAGGCCCTGAAAGAGTTGCCGGTATTGTCCATTCGCAAATACGCCTACGAACACGGGTTCGCCTTTTTCTGGCGGGCGATGAAGCTGGAGGACGACGAGTTCGAAGCCTGGTGCGATGTGATCGGCAAACTGGTGGAAACCTACAAGATCATCCAGTACCGCGCGATGAAACTGGCGGTAACCGATGATGCCGATCTGGCGCGCGAGATTTTCCAGTTGCTGGATGAGCAAGACCAACGGGAATTCACTATCAAACAACATCTACATGCTGTCTACCAAACCTGGTGCGCCACCTGGGAGAAAAACTCAATCGGTAATACCACCTTATCTCCAGCGGAGGCATGATGATTAATTTGTCGCTCTGTACTATTTCGTTTCGCCATCAACTAATGTCTATCGAGCAAGTGGCCGACTGGGCGCGCGCGCAACAGTTTCACGGCATTGAACTGTGGGGCATACACGCGCGTAATCTCGCGCACCAGCCGGAATACGATGAGCAGTGGCTGGCATCCTTTGGGTTATACACCGCCATGATCAGCGACTATTTGCCGCTCGATGGCGATCCGCAAGAAGCCCAGGCAAAGGCCGGCATTCTGTGTGGCTGTGCCAGCCATTGGGGAACACGCAAGATCCGCAGTTTCGCGGGTCAATTGTCCAGTGATGCGGTGAACCCTGAACAGCGCCGGGTGATGGTGCGGCGTTTGCAGCGCTTGTGTGATCAACTGGCAGATTACGGTTGCGAACTCTTGATAGAAACCCATCCCAACACCCTTGCCGATACCGCCGCCTCAACGCGGCAATTACTGGAAGAAGTTGATCATCCCTCGCTAAAATTAAATTTTGATGTATTGCACTTGTGGGAAGCCGGTGATGATCCGCTGGCGGTTTACCAGGAATTCAAACCCTTCATTAAACATTTTCATTTAAAAAATATTCGCGAACGTCGCCTGCTGCCCATTTTCTCGCCGGCCAATGTTTATTCACCGGCGGGCACGCGTGATGGCATGGTGTCGCTATTTGAGGGAGAATTTGACTACGCAGGCTTTTTAACAAAGCTGGCGGGTGAGACACCGATGGAAGCATCCCTTGAATGGTTTGGCACCCATGTGAAGGAGGTCTTAAAACAGGATCGCGAACGTATTCTGCGCCTTCTGCAGCCCGTCAACGCAAAAACGTTTTTGCAGGCAGTGCCGGTATAAAAAGCGCACCGAGGATTCGGTGCGCCATGATCTGATGTACCGCTTAGGGGCAGCTATGTGTCAGCCTGGTATAGAGCGTATTCAGGTCCAGGCTATCGCTCCAACCTTGCGGTTTATAGGATGAATTAAAGCCGGCGTTTTGCAGATCCTGTGCGTAGCGATTGTTGATGTATTGATGGCTGAAGTTGCCGACGCCATTGAAATAATGGTCAACAAGATTCGTCGGATGCAGTGCAAGCTCACCGCGATAACTGGCACCGTCATTGCCATCGTTCCAGCCCCAGGGTGCATTAGCCGAATTGCTGTTGCAGGAGGCAAAGATCGCACCGCGACCGCAGCCACCGCTGTTATTGCCTTTAAAGGTTCCCCAGGCATGAAAGGTGCTCGACATGACACTGGTCATGCTCGCTTCATGCAGAGCTTGTTGCCAGAAACCATTGGGCTCGAAGATGTTGACCAGTTGGTATTTCACCGACCGATCATTACCCGATGAAGGCGTTTCACCTGTACCGCGGCTTGGGTAATAGATCACGCCGTCCTGGTTGTTTGCCCCAGTGAAATTGTTGATGTAAGGCCAGGCTTTTAAGCCGTGCCCTTTTGCTTCCTGCGCCGTGCGCGCACGGTTTGATCCTTCATAAAACGTAAAGGTAACGCTGCCATCAATACTTTCATTGCCGTTGGTTAACGGACTGCCGTTAGGCACAAAGGAATAAAAATCGGAATGAAATACTGTGATCATCCCTTCCATTGCGCCATAGGTGCTGCCGTTCTTGCGCACAATAAAGAGCGCACCTTCCAGGTCATTTTCATGCTCACCATCAAAGGGTGTATCCACCCAATCGCGCGGATGGAAAAACGCATAGGTAATAAAATAGTGCGAACAGCTTTCTACCACCGAGTAATAAACGGTGGCTGGCCACAGCCCGTCGCCGAGGTTGTCCCAGTTATTATTTGAAATCCAATCCGAATCGTAATCAATAGCCGTAATGTATTCCGCAGGATAATTCGTGCTATCGGTATCCTGATAGTGAATTGGCGCATGATGAAACGCCAGATCGGCGTAAAAATCTGCGCTGGCGTGAGCAGTAATGAACATCAATAACATTGCCAATATCTTATATATGTGTGACACAGTGCGTTCCTTTTGTAAGTGTAAAAAGCAGGAACGCTGATGATAGAAAGCCAATGTTTAGCTAGCGTGACGGTATTGGGACGGGAAGAGCATTCATAAAAAAAGGGAGCGGATTAACCGCTCCCTTTTTTTCAACTTATCAATTTTTCTACATCATCGTGTTAATTACACACAACACCACCGGCGCCGTTCTGGCTATTACAGGTACTGGTGCTAATACAACTACGGGAATTTTCCCAACCCCAACCGCTGGTCTGGATTTGGCAAGTCGGATACAAAGTGCCGTACCAATTGCATTGACAGTTAGTGCCACCGTTATTGCCACCAGTGCTACTACTGCTACTGCTGCTATTTCCGCCACCATTATTACCGCCGCCTGAACCCGAAGGCGCTACTGCACGACCGGTACTGGGATCAATGCGACCGGGACACAAACCTTTCGCGCGCAAATTAGCGGCAATTTGTGGAATGGCTGCATTGGTGTTGGCGTAGTTGGCATCGTGCATCAAAATAACCTGGCCGTTCTGTAATTGATTCGCAGCATTTGCAATTGCACTGGCGCTTGCACCATTCCAATCCTGTGAATCCACATCCCACGTAATCACGCGCAAGCCAAGTGCCTGGGCCGCTTGTTGAATCGTGGAATTCACCGTACCGTAAGGCGGGCGGAACAATGTGGGCTTGGGTGCGCCAGCATTTTGAATGGCCTGGTTGGTGCGATTCAGCTCATCGTACACCTGCTGGTAACTGTAGCCGCCCATTTGCGGATGGGTATAGCTGTGGTTCTGCACCTCACCAATCGTGCGCATCTGCGTCACCAATGACGGATTGCTCGCCACATAATTACCCTGACTAAACCAGGTAACCGGTGTGAGATTATTTTGATTCAGTAAATTAATCAGCGTTGATGTATTGGCGTTGGGACCATCGTCAAAGGTGATGCCGACGTAGCCGCTGCAATTGGTGGTACCGCCATTATTACCGCCGGATGAACTGGTGGAACTACTGCTGCTATTGCCGCCGGTATTACCACCACTGCAATTACCGCTGAAGCAATCGTAAGTAAAACCAAAACCAATCACGCCGCTGCAATGCATGGTTTGCGAATAGGAACCGCCGCCGCACTGGTTGTTGCCGTAAGTCGCGGTGTTGTACTCCATATCTTCGGCCTGCCGGGTTTCGCCGTTCACCTGAATGTAATCCAGAATCACATCGCGGTTGGTGCCATCGTTGGTGAACTCTACCTGGATATCCCCGGACGCACCGCCGGTGTACGTGTAATTCTGATTACTGGTGGTTAGCGTCCAGCTGGCCACCGCTGAACCGCCGACGCGCAAGCTGATGCGCTCATCGCCATTGGTGCCGCGAGCGCGTACGGTAATGCCACCACCGTTGCCCGCACTGCTGCTGTTGCCGGAGCTGCTGCTACTGCCGTTGTTGCCACCACCGGTACCTTCGCTGACGGTGATGTCGGAGCTGCCACGGCTTTGATAGCCCTCCGTCGCCAATACCATGTAATCGTGATTACCCAGGTTCAACCCCTGGCTGGCCCAGTAGTTAAAATGGTTCGCCACAGTGATGGTACCGGAGATGTTGCCGAAACCTTTCTTGGGCGTTCTCACGCTGAAGTATTGATAGAAGGTGGCCGTGCCCTCAATGGATGGCTGGTTAACCCGCTGACAACGGCGCACATTGTACGTCGCACCATCGCTCTGGAAGCTGCCGTAATCCTGCCCGCCAGAACAGTTCGCGGGATTGTAGGAGCCGTAACTTTCAATCACGTAATACTCAATCAAGGGATTGCGCGTCCAGCCGTACAATGCGAGATACGAGTTTTGCGAATTATCGACGTTATAGCTGCCGGAATAATTCACGATCTTCGGCCCGCCGGGATTCCAGCCCTTGCCTCCGACCCAGTTATTGGTGCTATTGGACCACTGGGAGGTGTAACGGCCGCCTGCAAGCAACCCGAACGACGCATCGCCGGAATCTTTCCAGAACGAATAATAAAAACCGTTGTGCGTGCCCGTCTGGTTTGACGTTAAGGTTTGCGCATTGGTGGTAGTTATGCCAAAGGCGAAGGCACACGCAAATGCCGCCGCCAGTTTTTTGCCGGTGAGTAATTTCATTATTGATCTCCATGCTGTTGCCCTCTCAACCAATGCCGCCCATAGAGGAGGAGAGGTTGTTGGTAGCTCATCCTGCTCATTGCAAACAGGAGCTGTTTTTTCAGGCGCCACGATTATTATTAAAGCCTTGCCGCGTCCTGAAGAGCGCTATTTATAAGGGCTGGAGGTATATTGTCAATAAAACCATATGTATATTGTCAAATAAACTATATGCGCGGTTTGGATATGAAGATATGTTGCTTGAAAGCGGGAATTGTCGGTTGTTTTTGGATGATGGGTGGGTTAATGCTCGCCGCCAATACCCATATAGATAAACAATGCTGCTCTATGTAGTGAAGAATCCTCAATGGGCATATAGCTAACACTGTATTCGGCTCGCTTGTTGTCCTGAGTCGAGTCGTCATATGCTGTCGCTAGCGCGCTATCAGCATCAAACCCTTTTTCTTCAAATCGTTTGATTATTGCCGATACCGCATTCTGAATACTCGCATCTTGTACTGCTGAGTAATTGAAAAAACTTTTAAGTGTTTCACTCAATTTTTTTCCATCTGAAAGTTCACTCGTAGTGCTAGCGTAGTAAGCGATCTCGACGTTATACATCGAGCAATACTTGTGCTCCACAACGGCTACAGATCCATCCTTATACACAATGTGCAATCGATTGATGGATTCATATCCATCGACATCCTTCTGCCAAAAGGTATTGGCGATGTTGTCGGATGTTGGTGTAACAAAGTTCAGAGTATCGCTGGTTAAGGAGCATGTGTGAGTGCTGCCTTTTTCCGCATGACATGCGGCGGTGAGTGTTAATAAGAGAAGTGAAATTAGCAATCTCATGCACAGCTGCCGTTGATATTTGGTGAGAGAGAACCTCGATTTTGCGGGAGTTGGGGTGCAAATGGAAGGTAAATACGGATTGGGTTAGATTGGCTAGGGTGCATAAGCCAGAAGATATCTTTAGATTTACCGAAAAGTGAACGACGCTCGCTTCTTTTGTGCTCCGGCGTCTAACTTTTGCAGTGAGGATTTAATAGGTCATTTATATTGTGCTTATAATTAATCCCCATACGGACGGCAGAGCCCCAGCTTTCCAAAGAAAGCCCTGTTACTTGCTCTTTACTTGAGCTCTTCCCAAGATTCCCCTATTGTCTCAGAATTCACAGGGTCTCCAGATTGTGGTGGTGAAATATTGACCATTGATGGGCTGGCTAGCGACCTCGGTTGGTCAATAAGACCGCCTACCACCTTGCCTCAGAGAGGAGGTTGCCGTTGAGTTAGCGGTTTAGGCGAGTGGATGTGGAAAAGTGGATAGAGCAAGCTAACGGGAAGGAAGCAAAATGATTCCAGATTTTCAAAGCTGCATGCGACCTTTATTGGCTGCCGTGCAGGATGGCCAAATACATCGCTTTAACGAAGCTTTCGAGCAAGTGTGTATTCATTTCCAACTTACCGAAGATGAACGCTCAGAAAAGTTGCCATCAGGTAAGCAAACCATTATTCGAAACCGTATTGCTTGGGCTAGAACCTACCTGAATAAAGCAGGATTGCTGACTGCGCCGGGGCGGAGTCAATTGCAAATAACTGACCGAGGCCGGGCGGCGCTTCAGCAAGAGCCGGAACGAATTAATGTGCGGTTTCTGAAGCAATTCCCCGAATTCGTTGAGTTTCACACCGCCAAACCAAAGGCAAGTACAGCTGTCACCACCTATGAAAGCGACACTGAAGATACGGACCCAACTGAGCGTTTGGAAGAAGCCTACAGCGAAATTCGACAGGAACTTATTGAAGAGGTCCTCCAAGC
>DATJLH010000260.1:0-10186 GCA_035490615.1 Cellvibrio sp. | reverse complement strand
GCGGAACACATTGATCTCACCGGTTGCACCGCCACAAACAGCAGGGTAAGCCATACCATCGTAGGCGCGTTGCGCGCAGGTGAACGCAATACCCGCCGCGCGCAATTCCTCGGCCATTTTTTTCAGGGGAATGCCATCATTGTTGCATTGAGTGGATTGGGCGTATTTGAAAATTTTTAACTGCCGATCCACTGGCCCCGGTCGCACTTTTTCTGCGGTCAGCGAAGCGGGACCGGCATAGCTGTTCACGGATAAAAAGTTGAAACAAAAGACAGATAAAAACAATACGACATAACGCCACTGAAAATACTGTTTATTCTTCATAATTCCTCCGATGATTGTTGGGCAAATTGTGTGAAACAGCGTTTCACCGGAAGAGTTTTAACAGATCATGAGGCAATTAAAATATCGGCAGGCGCAGCTTTTACAAAAAGCTACAAAGATGGCGCGTTATTATTTTGTTATGGCATCAGCCTCCGCCGATAAATGATTAGCACAATCAACATCAGACAGGCCAGCGCAACCGCCGCCGGAAATAATACCGTCGTCACCGAGTAGTGTTCCAATGCAATAATCGCCAAGAGATTACGCAACAGAAATAATACAAAGAAGGTGAGATTTTCCTGGTGTGGAAAATGAAAGGCTTTTCGTAGCGTCGGACCGAAACCCAACAGGTCCACTGTGGTGAGTATCACCACCGCCCACACGGGGTCAGCGGTGGCGCACCACAGCGGCACCGCAGACACTGCCGCCACAAAAAAAATCTTATCCAGGCGCGTAATACTGACATCGGCGCGCTTGATATAAGCGAGAATCGCCACACCGATGGTGATAACGCCGGACACGCCGATGGGCCAGGCACCCGCGCCACCGCCATCCTGAACCTGCGCGAGAAACACAATAAACGTCGTGATACCCCAGATCACCCATGAGAACACATGAGGCCGGGTCTGCCCGCGCAATGTGGACGCAATGTAGGGCAGGAAGGCGATCAGGGTCAGGGCGATAGCGAGCCCACTGAAAACATGATTGAACATGGCGCGATTCTATTCCGTTTATTAAGCCGTCATCAAAATATCATGCTTTGCCTCTATATTTCGGATGCGATCTGTTTACCTGTCACAAATCTGCGATATTTCTGTCATCAATTGATCATAGCCATGTCATCGCTGCCGATCACCATAGGCGGGCTTTTCCAATAACGTTTAACAGGAGCCGCCGCTATGCAATGGACATCTGATCCCATTCGCCACTTACGCACCACATTATTTGCTACGCTCGTGGCCAGCAGCTCGCTGACCCATGCGGATTTATTTTTTTCTGAATACATCGAAGGTTCGAGCAACAATAAAGCACTGGAAATTTATAACAACACTGGCGCGAGCGTTGATCTGTCTGCGTATGAAGTGCAGATGTTTTTCAACGGCAACACCAACGCTGCATTAACAATCGCACTGCAAGGCACCTTGCCCGATGGCGAGGTATACGTGCTGTCTCACAGTGCAGCCCATCCCGATATCCTTGCCGTAGCGGATCAAACCAACGGCGCCGGTTGGTTTAACGGCGATGATGCCGTCGCGTTATTGTACGGTGGCAATCCGATTGATGTGATCGGTCAGATCGGTGTTGATCCCGGCTCGCAGTGGGGCACCGGCGATACAGCTACCGCCAACAAAACCTTGCGCCGTATGACATCGGTCACCGAGGGCGATGCCGATGGCTATGATACCTTTGATCCTGCGCAACAGTGAAACGGTTTTGCGCAAGATACCTTTGCAGACCTCGGCCAGTATTCTGATAATAGTAATCCCGGCAAAACGGAACAATGCGGCATGCCCGCAACCAAAATCCACATGATTCAAGGTGAGGGGGCTACCAGCAGTTTTATCGGCACCACACAAACCATTGAAGGCGTCGTGGTGGGAGACTTCCAGGGCAGCGATCGGTTAAGTGGTTTTTTTGTACAGGAAGAAGATAGCGACCGCGATAATAACCCACTCACCTCAGAAGGTATTTTTATCTTTGATAGCACCAATGCGATGACCATCAACGCCGGTGACCTGGTACGCATTACCGGTAACGTCAGTGAATACTTCAACATGACCCAAATCACGGCGGCGAGCATGCAAGTGTGTGCCACCCGTGTCAGCGTTACGCCGAGCGTGCTGGTTTTGCCGGTGACTGCGCTCAGCGATCTGGAACGTCATGAAGGCATGGCGATTGTGGTTCAGCAAGACCTGACCGTGACGGAGAATTACAACTTGGGCCGCTACGGTGAGCTGGTATTGTCCGCCGATGGCCGCTTGTTTAATCCGACCCAAGTTGCAATGCCAGGTGCAGCAGCACAAGCCGTTGCAGTGCAAAATGCTCTGCGTCGTATTTTGTTGGACGATGGGAGTGGCCGCCAGAATCCGGCAGTCATTCTTTATCCCGCACCGGAATTATCAGCCTACAACACGGTGCGTTCCGGTGATCGCGTTACCGGCTTGCAAGGCGTATTGCACTATTCGTTTGATGAATACCGCATTCAACCCACCAGCACCCCGATCTTTGTACCGGATAATGCACGCACACCTGAGCCGGATTTACCGGGCAGCGGCAGCCTGAAGATTGCTTCTTTCAACGTATTGAATTATTTCAATGGCGATGGCCTCGGTGGTGGCTTCCCCACCTCGCGTGGCGCCAACACGCCGGAAGAATTTGCACGGCAGCGCGCAAAGATTATCGCGGCACTGGTAGCGATGGATGCCGATATCGTCGGCCTGATCGAAATTGAAAACGATGGCTACGGTCCGCAAAGTGCGATTCAGGATCTGGTGAATGGTTTGTACGACGCCGGGTTGGATTACGCTGTGGTAAATCCCGGTGTTGCACAAATCGGCACCGATGAAATTACCGTCGGTTTTATCTACAAACCAGAAATGGTGGAGCTGGTCAATGGATCAGCCATTCTAGATTCATCGGTTGATGCGCGCTTTATCGACGATAAAAATCGTCCAGTCCTGGCGCAAACTTTCCGCGAAACTGCCACGCAAGGTGTGGTAACCCTCGCGGTTACACATTTGAAATCCAAAGGCTCTGATTGCAACGACCTGAGTGATCCAGATACCGGTGATGGCCAAGGCAATTGCAACCTTACTCGCACGGCGGCCGCCGAGGCTATGGTCGACTGGCTAGCCAGCGATCCTACCGACAGCAACGACACTGACGTGCTGATAATGGGCGACCTGAATGCCTACGCCAAGGAAGATCCGATTACTAGCATCGAAGCAGCGGGCTACGTCAATCTGCTGAAGGATTTTTCCGGTGATCTCGCCTACTCTTACGTCTTTACCGGCCTCGCCGGTTATCTCGACCACGCGTTGGCCAGCAACAGTTTACGCAGCCAGGTCACTGGCGCTGTGGATTGGCATATCAACGCCGATGAGCCGCGCGTGTTGGATTACAACGAGGAATTCAAAACTCCGCAACAAGTTATCAGCTTGTACAGCCCGGAAGCCTGGCGCGCTTCGGACCACGATCCTTTGATTATTGAACTGGCATTGACGGCACCACAGCCGGAACCGGTGCGCGGTGATTTTAATCAGGATCAGAAAATCAACGGCAAGGATTTGAAATTGTTGTTGCGTAATCTGGGTAAGAAAATTACCGATAGCAATAGCCAGTTTGATTTGAATGATGATGGACGGATCAGTTTGTTGGATACCTTGATCTGGGCGTTGTGGTTGGCGCAGAGTAAGCATTCGTAGTAAAGATGGTGGTAACCTCAGGAAAGTTAATCTCTCCTGAGGTTTCACTTAACCGTTTCGATATTTACTTCGTAGTCCGTTTGGCATTAGGGCTTTGGTTTCGAAAGCGCATAACAAATTGGCAGGAAAGCCGATTTGCACAGCGAAGCTGCCCGTAGGGTGAGCCACATGGATGTGGCGAATGCATCGTCCCTGTAGCTCCCTCAATTCATCCGTGAATTGAGGGTTTCGAAACCAAAGCCCTAACACCAAACTTGCGCCGAGCAATACGGCAGATCTATTCCACAATTGAACAAAGCATCCTTTTCCCATTGCCCTCCATCGCAGGAAGTCACACCTCATATCTGCTATGCTTCCAACATCCCCGAAACGCTGATCTCAAGGTTTTAGCATGGAGACGCTTCGGTGATTGTCATTGCGTCAGGAGCGGCCATGAATCCTTTGTTAAAGAAACTGTTGATCATTCCCGTGTTAGTGGGTCTGGTGCTGTTGGGTTATGGCTTTGTCAACCTGATGGATATGATGAAGACGTTTGAGAGCGATGCCTGGATTCTGCCGATCTTTACCCTTGGATTGTTGGCGGTGGTGCCTATCGTTATCTTTATGGTTGCCCACGATGATATTGAAGATCCCGATCATGACGACGAGGATGATCAGGATGACCACGACCGTAGGTCGGATTAGCGCAGTGTAATCCGACATTTCAATCCTGCTAAAAAACTTCCCTCTGAAAACCTGTGTCGGATTACGCCTTACGGCTAATCCGACCTACGGGGTTGTGTGTTGTCGCATCATGTAATAGTATTTGTTACATGACTTTGGCATACGGGTTTTCTTATGAAACGTGACAGCAGGCTTTCCGGTGTTCTTCACGTGCTGCTTCATATGGCGGAGCACAAGGAGCCGCTGACGTCCGAGGCCCTGGCGAGGATGATGCAGACCAATCCGGTGGTGATTCGCCGCATTCTTGGTGGGTTGCGTGAGCAGAAGCTGGTGCATTCTGAAAAGGGCCACGGTGGCGGCTGGAGAATATCCTGTGACTTGAACCGAATTACCCTTTACGACATCTACACTGCTCTGGGTTCACCCACGGTGCTGGCTATGGGTAATCGCACCGAGTCCCCAGGTTGTCTGGTGGAAGAGGCGGTGAATGCCGCAATGAATCAGGCGTTTGATGCAGCAGAGGCATTATTATTCGCGCGGTTTCGTGAAGTCACCCTGGCGCAGTTGAGCGAGGATTTTCATCGCCGTATGAAAAAGCGCAAAAGCATTTGTTCGTAAATCCTCGGGTGCCAGTAACCACACTTTTTTAACAGGAGGCGATGATGTTCGACGTGATTATCCTGGGCGGGAGTTATTCCGGCATGGCCGCTGCGTTGCAACTTGCGCGGGGCCGACGCTCGGTACTGGTGGTTGACGCAGGCGTAAGGCGCAACCGGTTTGCCAGTGCGTCTTACGGGTTGCTCGCGCAGGATGGTAAAGCGCCGGAAGAAATCATTCGCGACGCCAAAGCGCAATTGCTTGAGTATCCCAATGTCACCTGGCGCGCCGGCACCGCTACCCATGCGGAACGACGCGATCAGGATTTCGTAGTCAGCGTCGACGGTAGTGAACTGTGTATTGGCAAACGTCTGATCCTTGCGCTGGGTGTGCGTGATGACGTTCCCGATATCCCCGGATTAAAAGAGCGCTGGGGGAAATCTGTATTTCATTGTCCGTATTGTCACGGTTATGAATTGAATAATGGGCATCTGGGCGTGATTGCAACCAGTGAAACCTCCATGCATCAGGCCCTGATGATTCCGGATTGGGGCATCACCACATTCTTTACCAACGGTGTTTTTGAACCGGATGAAGAGCAGCGTCGGCAATTGGCCGCGCGCAATGTTTCCATAGAGCGCGAAAAGATTGCTGATGTTTCCGGCCAGGCCATCGTCACCTTGCACGACGGACGTATGATTTCTCTGGCAGGCTTATTCGTTGGCAGCAAAGTGCAGGTATCGAGTCCGTTGGCGAAACAATTGGGCTGTGAGTTTGAAGAAAGCCCGCTCGGCTGCGTGATCAAAACCGACGCACTTAAAGAAACCTCTATCCCCAACGTATTCGCATGTGGTGACGCGGCGCGCACAGCGGGGAATGTAACCTTTGCCCTTGCAGACGGCGTGCTCGCCGGCTCAGCCGCGCATCGCTCGTTAATGTTTGAAGGTGTGCATTAATTTCCGTAGGTCGGATTAGCCGTACGGCGTAATCCGACAACCCCTCCAACAAATACACCCCAAAATTCCCCAACACGCCCCATCAAAATAAAAGATTCAAAGCTCCCAACACACCTGATATGGTTTGAACTCATTACTCATACCCCAGGACACTGCCCTTTATGTTGACCCTGATTACCCAATGGAGCATTGGTTTTAGCCTGGTGGCTTTGATCATTTTGTGGGGCGTGTACTGGTGGACCTATCAGGCGTTTGAAAAAACAGGCTTCTCTAAACTGGCCTGCACAGCCATGTTAGCGATTGTGGCGAGCATCCAGGGATTTCACGGCTGGGCGCTGGCCTTTGATACTCGCGTATTTGAAGAACCGGCCTACCTCACCCTGCTGTTTGCTTCGCCGGTGGCCTTTTATGGGTTTTGCCGTGAGTTGATTGAGCCGCAATCCCGTATGTCACCACTGCTTGTTCTAGCCATCATCCCGATGTTATTTGGGCCATGGGCACCGGTACAGGTTGCTCTGCCCTTGGCTTTTGCCATGGGAGGGCTCAGCGCCTTTTGGCTCACATTGAAGCTGCACCGCCTCAAAGACCAACGCCGTCATTTTGAACTGGAGCGCTTTGGCCTGTTAGGCATTGCCTTGGTGGCCTGCGTGATATTTGCAGTGGGTCTGTTTGCGCCCTGGCTGGGCGAGCGCTTTTACATTCTGGCCTATGCAAATCTCACCGCGCTCGCACTTGCCACCATTCTTTGGTTACTGCTGCGTTACCCTGACCTGCTGCAAAAAGCGATTGAAACTGTGACCACCAGTTATGCGGTTTCCACGCTTAAAAATCACGATTGCGATGCCCTTGCCAGACAATTGCAAACCCTGATGCATAAAGAACAGTTGTATAAAGATGAGGATTTAAGTCTGGGGCGCCTGGCAGAGTCTCTGGGTTTAAGCACACACCAAACCTCCGAGCTGATCAACACCCAATTTGGTATCAGCTTTTCCCGCCTGATTCGCCAGTATCGTATTAACGCAGCCAAGCTGGTGCTCACTCAGGAACCCAATGCGTCGGTGTTGTCGGTCGGGCTATCGGTAGGGTTCAGTTCGCAGTCATCCTTCTACACCGCCTTTCGTGAGGTGACCGGATTAACCCCCGGGCAATACCGCAAACAACACGGCATTCTCACCCGTACGGAGTAACCTGCTGCGTTTCTGAACTGCAAAATGATCATATTGGAATTCGCTAACCTTTTGTTTTCTAAAGGCATTTAAAATCCACATCGCAAAGAATCACCAAACAGATCGATCTGGAGGTTGCTACACCTTCGCTTGGCCAAGCTGGTGGCAGATTCATTCAAAAAGGACGTCACCATGCTCGCCAACTTGATGTTTAAAAGCGCATTAACCACTCATCCTCATACCACCGAACAGGCCAGCCCCCTACCCGAAAACATTCCCCAGCTGGAGCGCGTTCAAGCCTATTATGCCGAAGCCAGTGAAGGCTATCGCGACTGGAGCAAAGGCTTGAACATGCACTTTGGCACCTACACGTGGGGCACAAACCCGTTCAACCTTGAGGCCATGCTGGAAAATACCAATCGTGCGGTACTGCAAAGCCTCAAACTGCGGGGCCAGCAAAATTATGTATTGGATATGGGGTGTGGTTTGGGAGCCACTGCCCGTTTTGCCGCCGGGCAAACAGCAGTGGCCAGCGTCACGGGCATTACCATTGCCGAGAACCAGGTGAAGGAAGCGCGCGCATTAAGTTGTGACCGACCCGGTGCGCATAAACTTGGCTTCCACCGTGCGGATTACCATCACACACCGTTTGAGAGCGCCCAGTTCGACGGCATTTATGCCATTGAAAGCGCGTGCCACAACACCGAGCAAAACAAAACCTCTCTGCTACAAGAAGCCCTGCGATTATTAAAACCCGGCGCCACCCTGGCCCTGTGCGATGGGTTTATGACCACGCAAACACACTCCGCCTTTACGCGCCTGTGTTATCAAAAAACCTGTCACCATTGGGCGCTGGGCCACTTCCCCGATTTACATCAAGTCACCGCGCAAATGGCCGAGTTGGGATTTGTGAATATCAAGGTCGTCGACCTCAGCTGGCGGGTGCTGCCCTCAGCCTTGTTTGTGCCATGGATGATTATTAAGTACGGCGTTAAGCTGCTCTGCCGGGGTGATCGCAACCCGCAACACTGGCATCACTTGCTCGCGCCTTTGTGGGGATTAGGTTTGGCAATGAATCGCAAGGCATTTGGTTATTACCTCGTCACGGGTGATAAACCCGATGTCACAACCTTGGCCACACAGGGAGTAAATCCATGACGCTGCCACCAACAATTTCATACAAATGGCTATGGTTTTTCAGCGGTGCCGCTTACGGTTTATTCTTGCGCCTCGTCGTTGTATGGCTGCCGCTTAACGTTGATGGGGCCATGTCCCTCGCATTTTTGGTGGCTACGCCCATCGCCGTCGGTGCCATTACGCTGTTTGGTTTGCGCCACAGTGTATTCACCTTGCGGCACATGATTTTTTATCCGTGGGTTACCGTTATCTTGATGATGCTGGGTGCGGCCATTAGCTTGCTGGAAGGGTCCATTTGCATTGCATTAATGTCGCCGTTGTTTTTGTTGTTATCCAGCATCGGTGGATTATTGATGGGGTGCATCCTTAAATTCACCCAAAGACGGTCGCAACCCTTAGCAGCGTTTGCGTTGCTACCCTTTATCATCGCACTCGCTGAACCACAATTACCTAAAGCGCCGCACATCATTCAGATTCAACGCGCAGTCACCGTTAACGCCCCGGCCGATGTTATCTGGCAACAAATCGTCAGTGCCAAACAGATTCACCCCGATGAGCTGCCTATGAGCATGAGCCATTTAATCGGTGTACCTAAACCGGTTGAAGGCGTTAACCGCATAGTGGACGGCAAAGAAATACGTTATTCCGTGTGGGAAAAGGGGGTGAACTTTCAAGCAGAGGCAATTGAAAAGCAGTACCCCAGATCCATTCACTGGCGCTACCAATTTACGGAACATTCCTTTCCTAAAGGATCGATGGACGATCACGTAGCCATTGGCGGTGAGTTTTTTAATTTGCTGGATACCACATTCACGCTTACACCGGTTAACGCCCAACAAACCACCTTGACGTTAACGGCGCATTATAAAATTCACTCCGCTATTAATTTTTATGCGATCCCTCTCTCCACGGTGTTAGGTCATGATTTTGTTGCCACGATTTTGGGGTTATATCAATTTCGTAGCGAGCGAGAAGTTCAACAGCAGGTGAGTCGTGTGTCCCTCCTGGAACATCGTTAAGCAAATGAAAACCTTTGTTCTTTGTTGCCCTTGTAGGTCGGATTAGCCGTAAGGCGTAATCCGACAATGCACTCGCAGGTATGGAAAATTTTCGCAGAGAGGAAGTGGGGTGTCGGATTACGCCGTGCGGCTAATCCGACCTACGGGGATGCAGAAAATTTTATTAAATGACGCCGGTGCGCCAGTGGTCTTCAGGGAGGTTGGTGACGCCGAGCAGGCGGGCGATATCGCCGAAGAGTTCGTGTGTGCCCCACACGCGTTGGCCGTTGTTGACGCCGTCGCCGCCGTAAATGATGCGGCCCATTTGCAGCGCGCTGCCGGCACCGCCGGCCAGAGTGACTGCGCCGGCAGCGCCGCCGTGTTTGGAGCCGTCGCCTACTTCGGAAAACATTACCACCAGGGTATCGTCGAGCAATCCTTTCGCTTGTAATTGTTGCAGGGTGTAAGCCAACAGCGAGTGATACCAGCGCACTTGCGCGGTGTGCGGTACATCACCGGGGCGGTGAGAGGCGTTGTGACTGGCGTGTTCGTTGTACCAGCGCGTCACGGTGCCAACAGTGCCACTGTTGGCATCGTGTTTGATGCCTTGCGCAATGGCATCCTGCGCCATTTGCCAGCATTCATCGAAGGCGTAATTCACCAGGTTGCCGTTTTCATCGCCTTTGGAGATTTGTAACGTGGCCACGCGATGCAGACCGCAGGAAAACGCGCCGACAATGTTATCGATTTGCGCGCGGCACAGGTGCGGAAACATTTGCCATTCCGTCGGCGTCAGCGGTTGATTCGCTTGCGCATAGGGATCAGCGAGCACGTTCGGATTAAAACTGCATTCCCCCACTTGCACACCGGATTGATCGCGTAGCCGCCGCAAGGCGCTCGCATGTAAGTCAATCTTGTCC
>DATJLH010000259.1:0-9079 GCA_035490615.1 Cellvibrio sp. | reverse complement strand
CCACAAGGGCGCCCAGCCCATCGACCAGATGGGATTCAAAGATGACGATGGCCAGTTCTACCTATATTACGGTGGCTGGAAACGTTGCAACGTCGTCAAGCTAAGTAAGGATTTACTCAGCCTGGAGCCCTTTGCTGATGGCGAGTATTATAAAGACATAACGCCTCACGAGGACTATGTTGAGGGCGCTTTCATGGTGAAACGCAAGGGAATCTATTACCTGATGTGGTCAGAAGGGGAGTGGACGGGGCCTGATTACAGCGTGGCCTATGCCATGGCATCATCACCGCTGGGCCCTTTCAAACGCATCGGTAAAATCCTGCAGCAGGATACCAAGATAGCCAAGGGCGCCGGTCATCACTCCGTGGTGAATATTCCGGGTACCGACGATTGGTACATCGTTTACCATCGCCGCCCCCTGGACAGTAATGACGGCAATCATCGGCTAATGGCCATTGAGCATCTGTATTTCAATAAGGATGGTTCAATAAAACCGGTGGTGATGACCAACGAAGGGATTGCACCTGTGCCTTTGGGGAAACCTTGAAATTATCGGTCTGCACGAAAACAAAAAAGGGTAGCCTGGGCTACCCTTTTTTTTGGTAAATACACAACAGCGTGTTTATTTACCGAGTTTTTTGCGAATGGATTGCAAGGTACGCAACTGCGCGGAGGCTTCGGCCAACTGGATCGCCGCGCGGGAATAATCCACCTCGCCCGACTGGTTCGCCAATTCCTGCGCTGCGTGTTCTTTGGCTTGTTGTGCCGCCGCTTCATCCATATCGTCCGCACGCAGGGCGGTATCTGCCAGCACGGTCACATGGTAAGGCTGCACTTCAAGGTAACCACCGGAAACGTAGAAGATTTCCTCCTCGCCGCCTTGCTTCTTGATGCGCACCGGGCCCGGCTCAAGGCCGGTTAACAAAGGCGCGTGGCCATAGTTAACACCCAGGTCACCCAAGGAACCGTTAGCTACCACCATCTCCACGAGGCCGGAGAAGATCTCGCGTTCCGCACTGACGATATCGCATTGAACAGTCATAGCCATATCTCTGTCTCTCAAGCTGAGAACGGCCCGGTGTCTTGGCAACGCCGGGCCGATTCATTATTTCAGTTTGGCAGCTTTCTCGACCGCTTCGTCGATGGAACCTACCATGTAGAACGCCTGCTCCGGCAGGTGATCGTACTCACCAGCCAGGATGCCTTTGAAGCCACGAATGGTTTCTTTCAGCGGTACGTACTTGCCTGGAGAACCGGTGAAGACTTCAGCCACGTGGAAGGGTTGAGACAGGAAACGCTCGATCTTACGCGCACGCGCCACGATCAGCTTGTCTTCTTCGGACAGTTCGTCCATACCCAGGATCGCGATGATGTCTTTCAGTTCTTTAAAGCGTTGCAGTACTGACTGGACACCGCGTGCGGTTTCGTAGTGTTCCTGGCCGATGATCAGCGGGTCCAACTGGCGAGAGGTGGAATCCAGCGGGTCGATCGCCGGGTAAATACCTTTTGCAGCGATGTCACGGCTCAATACTACGGTTGAGTCCAGGTGAGCAAAGGTAGTCGCTGGCGACGGGTCAGTCAGGTCGTCCGCCGGTACGTATACCGCTTGCACAGAGGTAATAGAACCGGTTTTGGTCGAGGTAATACGCTCTTGCAGTACGCCCATCTCTTCCGCCAGGGTTGGCTGGTAACCTACCGCTGAAGGCATACGACCCAGCAGTGCTGATACTTCGGTACCCGCCAGGGTGTAACGGTAGATGTTGTCCACGAACAATAGAACGTCTTTACCTTCGTCGCGGAATTTTTCCGCCATGGTCAGGCCGGTCAAGGCTACGCGCAGACGGTTGCCTGGTGGCTCGTTCATCTGGCCGTACACCATCGCTACCTTGTCGACAACGTTGGATTCTTTCATCTCGTGGTAGAAGTCGTTACCCTCACGAGTCCGCTCACCCACACCGGCAAACACCGACAAACCGCTGTGCTCTTTGGCGATGTTGTTGATGAGTTCCATCATGTTTACGGTCTTGCCTACACCGGCACCACCGAACAGGCCGACTTTACCGCCCTTCGCAAAAGGACAAACCAGGTCGATAACTTTAATACCGGTTTCCAGCAGTTCTTCAGAAGCGGCCAGTTCTTCGTAAGCCGGTGCGTCGCGGTGAATCTGCATACGCTCTTGCTCGCCGATAGGGCCCGCTTCGTCGATAGGCTGACCAAGGACGTCCATAATGCGCCCGAGGGTTTCTTTACCCACCGGCACTTTAATGGCTTGGTTAGTGTTGCTAACACTCAGGCCGCGGCTCAAGCCTTCGGAAGAACCCATTGCAATAGTGCGCACAACGCCGTCACCCAATTGCTGTTGAACTTCCAGGGTCAGGTCTTTTTCGGTGACCTTCAGGGCATCATAAACTTTAGGCACGGCATCACGCGGGAATTCCACGTCGATAACCGCACCGATGATTTGTACGATACGTCCGCTACTCATTTCCGATTCCTCATTATCTCAGGCCTGGCTATCAGCGGGACCTGAAGGTTTAAACTCAAAATTGTTGCTTAGGAAGCCACCGCTGCCGCGCCACCCACGATCTCGGACAATTCCTGGGTAATCGCAGCCTGACGGGCTTTGTTGTATACCAACTGCAGGTCACCGATCAGCTCGCCAGCGTTGTCGGTAGCACTCTTCATCGCCACCATCCGCGCCGCTTGTTCACTCGCTGCATTTTCAATAACCGCCTGATATACCTGGGACTCGATATAACGCGTCAACAAACCATCGAGTAGTTGCTCCGCGTTGGGTTCGTAGATGTAATCCCAGTGGTGCTTCAATTGTTTGTTTTCTTCAGCTTCCAGCGGCAGTAACTGACGCAGGACCGGGCTTTGGGTCATGGTGTTGACGAACTCGTTGCTCACGATGAACAAACGGTCGATCTTTCCATCGGCATAGGCATCGAGCATCACCTTGACACTGCCAATCAGGTCCGCAACGGTAGGTGCTTCGCCAAGATCGCGACGGGCTGCAACCACGTTGCCGCCGAAGCTCTTGAAGAAAGCACCGGCTTTGGCACCGATCAGACACAGGTCGATCTGCACGCCCTGGTCACTCCAGATCTTCATGTTTCTGATGGCCGTTTTGAACACGTTGATGTTCAAACCACCACACAGGCCACGATCACTGGACACCAGGATAAAGCCCACACGCTTGACTTCGCGCTGCTGCATAAAACTGTGCTTGTATTCGGGATTGGCGTTGGCCAAATGCCCGATCACCTCACGCATACGCTTGGCGTAAGGTTTACCCAGCTGCATGCGTTCTTGAGCACGACGCATCTTACTGGCGGCGACCATCTCCATCGCGCTGGTAATTTTTTGCGTGCTCTTGATGCTTTTAATCTGGGTCCGTATTTCTTTTGTGCCTGCCATTCTCAAAGGCCCTCAAGATGTTCTTTAGGACGTAGCAAGGCCCGCGCTCGGCGGGCCCTGCAGTGTCTTACCAGGTTTGGGTTGCCTTGAACTTGGTGACCAGTTCTTTGAACTTGCCTTCCAGCTCTGCATTCCAGTCGCCGGTGCTGGCGATGGTTTTCATCACGTCAGCGTATTCACTGCTGGCGTAAGAGAGCAGGGCAGATTCAAAGTCCAGGATCTTGTTCACCGGCACATCTTTCAAATAGCCTTCGTTGGCACAGAACAACATCAATGCCATTTGCGCGATGTTCATGGGCGAGAATTGCTTCTGCTTCATCAACTCGGTGACGCGCTGGCCGTGATCCAATTGTGCTTTGGTGGCTTCGTCCAGGTCAGAAGCAAACTGGGAGAAAGCAGCCAGTTCACGATACTGAGCAAGGGCAGTACGGATACCACCAGACAATTTCTTGATCACCTTGGTCTGGGCTGCACCACCCACACGGGATACCGAAATACCGGCGTTCATGGCCGGACGGATACCTGCGTTGAACATGGACGCTTCGAGGAAGATCTGGCCGTCGGTAATGGAGATCACGTTGGTCGGAACGAACGCCGACACGTCACCCGCCTGGGTTTCGATCATTGGCAGCGCGGTCAGAGAACCGGTTTTGCCCTTCACTTCACCGTTGGTGAACTTCTCAACGTAGTCTTCGCTCACCCGTGCGGCGCGTTCCAGCAGACGGGAGTGCAAATAGAACACATCACCGGGGTAGGCTTCACGGCCTGGCGGACGACGCAACAAGAGAGAGATTTGACGGTAGGCCCAGGCTTGCTTGGTCAGATCGTCATAAATGATCAGCGCGTCCTGACCGCGATCGCGGTAGTACTCACCGATAGTACAACCGGCGAAGGGCGCCAGGAATTGCATGGCCGCCGGATCAGAAGCGGTTGCCGCGACAACGACGGTGTGACCCATCGCGCCGTGCTCTTCCAGTTTGCGCACAACGGCTGCAATAGAAGATGCCTTCTGGCCGATGGCAACGTAGATACATTTAATGCCAGAGTCTTTCTGGTTGATGATGGCGTCGATCGCGATGGCGGTCTTACCGATCTGACGGTCACCAATGATCAGCTCACGCTGACCGCGACCGATGGGTACCATCGCATCGATAGCTTTCAAACCGATTTGCACCGGTTGGTCAACCGACTTACGCCAGATTACGCCCGGTGCCACCTTTTCGATGGCATCGGTCATCTTGGCGTTGATCGGACCTTTACCGTCGATCGGGTTACCGAGGGCATCGATAACACGACCTTCCAGTTCCGGACCAACCGGTACTTCCAGAATACGACCGGTACATTTACAGGTTTGACCTTCCGCGATACCGCGGTAGTCACCCAGAATAACCGCACCGACAGAGTCGCGTTCAAGGTTGAGCGCCATACCGAACAGGCCGCCTTCGAACTCGATCATTTCACCGTACATCACGTCCATCAAACCATGGATACGCACGATACCGTCAGATACAGATACGACAGTGCCCACATTACGGGCTTCAGAAGACACATCGAGCTGGTCGATGCGCTGCTTGATTATTTCGCTAATCTCGGATGGATTCAGCTGCTGCATGCTCTATTCCTCAATCCTACGAATTGATTGCTTTGGCGAGTTTCTCTAACCGACCGCGCATCGAGCCGTCGATGACCAAATCACCTGCTTTGATAATTACGCCTGCCAGCAATTGCTGGTCGACAACCGTCTGGACATTTACCTTGCGCGCCAACTTAGTGCTCAGTGCTTCTGCAAGCTTGGCTTGACTCGCATCGTCCAGGGCGATGGCGGTGGTCAATTCAACGTCGACTGCTTGCTCTTGTGCAGTCTTGAGAGCATCGAATAATTGATAGATCTCAGGCAGCAACAGCAGGCGCTTGTTTTGCGCCACTAACACAATGAAATTGCGCACGGGTGCCGTTAATTCATCACCACATGCATCGATCAACAGCTGTGCTTGTTGCTGAGCAGACAGTGACGGCAATGCGATTTTTTTCTGCATAACGCCATAACGGCTCACGGCAGCAAGTGTTGCCAGTTGCTTGCCCCAGCCTGCCAGGTCTTTCGCTTCCAGCGCGTATTGAAACGCGGCTTTGGCGTAAGGCCGGGCGAGTGTAGTCAGTTCAGCCACGGTACACCTCGCTTATAGGCTGGCAGCCAGTTTGTCGAGCATGGTCTTGTGCGCTGTTTCATCAACAGACGCTTGCAAGATTTTCTCGGCACCGGCCAACGCCAGAACGGCGACTTGTGAGCGCAGTTTTTCTTTCGCGCGATTCACTTCCTGCTCAACTTCTGCCTCAGCAGCAGCTTTGATGCGATCCGCTTCAGCGCGTGCCTGTTCTTTGGCTTCTTCAACAATTTGCGTAGCGCGTTTGTTGGCAGATTCCAGAATGGCGGCGGCTTCGTGTTTAGCATCACGCAGGGTGTGGGTGGCTTTTTCCTGGGCTAACTCGAGATCCTTGCTCGCGCGGTCTGCGGCGGCAAGGCCGTCTGCGATTAACTTCTGGCGTTCGGCCATCGCAGCGGTGATGAACGGCCACACGAACTTCATGCAAAACAGCACGAAGAATAGGAACGTGATGGACTGTCCGATTAAGGTCAAATTAATGTTCACGCCGATAACCCCTGTTGTTGAAAGCTTTAGGCTGTTGGTAGAAATCTTTCAGAAAAAATTCCGAAAATTTCTGTGAAAAGCACAAGCGTTTCGAATTAAGCCAGAGTCGGCACAACAACGAACAGAACGTACATCGCGATACCTACACCGATCATGGGAACGGCGTCGAGCAGACCAGCGATCAGGAACATTTTACCTTGCAGCATTGGCGCCAATTCCGGTTGACGTGCAGAACCTTCCAGCAATTTACCGCCCAGAATAGCGAAGCCAATAGCAGTACCCAGTGCACCCAAACCAATCAACAGTGCAACAGCAATCAGAGCTAAACCCATGGTGTTTCTCCTCAAATAGTCAAAAGTTAAAAAGTAAAGCTAAACAGTGAATGAAAAAATTAATGTGTAAACTGGTCTTCGTCTTCCACGTGGTGCGCCATCGCCATGTACACAATGGTCAGTACCATGAATACAAACGCTTGCAGCGTAATCACCAGGATGTGGAATACGGCCCAACCCCATTGCAGGAAGCCCCCGAAGATACCGATCAACAAGCCGGCACCGAACATGGTGGCAATCAGGATGAAGATCATTTCACCGGCGTACATGTTGCCGAACAACCGCAGGCCAAGCGAAATCGGTTTGGCGATCAGGGCGATAGTTTCGAGGGTGAAGTTAATCACGATCAACAGCGGCG
This sequence comes from Cellvibrio sp., assembly GCA_035490615.1. Classification (GTDB taxonomy): domain Bacteria; phylum Pseudomonadota; class Gammaproteobacteria; order Pseudomonadales; family Cellvibrionaceae; genus Cellvibrio. The sequence continues at coordinate 2,321 of DATJLH010000259.1, read as the reverse complement.
CGAAGATAATGCCAATGCCGTGGAAAGAGGGGTGGAAAGGGTGGAAGGTCAGTTCCTTGATAAAACCGATCAGGCCTTTTTTGGCAATACTGAAACCAATCATCAGGGCAAACACGGTGAAGCCCATGGCCATGGTGATATTCACATCGGTCGTCGGTACGACCTTGAAGTAGAAGTGACGGTCGCCCGCGATCCACATGGCCAGCTCCGGTAACCAGTCCACCGGCACCAGGTCCATCAGGTTCATCAGGAATACCCAGACAAAGATGGTCAGGGCAAGCGGGGCGATAAACGCATTTTTGTGTTGGAAACCGTCTTTCACGGTCTTGTCGATAAATTCAATGATCATCTCAACGAAGTTGAGGAAACCGGTGGGCACACCGGCGTGGGCTTTTTTGGCCGCCCAGCGGAACAGGGTGATAAAGATTAACCCCAGGCCAATAGACCAGGCCATAGAATCGAGGTGAATGGCATTGAAGCCCATGGCTTTCATTTCTTCGGAGCAATGTGCCACCACCCAGCTGGTGGTTTCCTGCACTCGCGTGCCATCACAATAAGTGCCTGCGGGCAACTTGCCATAGGTCCAGTTGGTCAAGTGGTGCAGGATATATTCAGTCGTAGTGGGGGCGTGCCCTTCCGCTGCCATGGTTATTTCTCACGTTGCAAGTTGGATGAATATGGATCAACGGGGCTGCTTCAGCGTCAGGGCTGTCAGCAACCACGAAAAAATCTGTGCGGCGATGAACGCGAGAAAGAATACGAGCAGATTGATCTTGTCTGCGCGATGGAAAACCGCAGCAAACAGCAATGCCGTGAGAAAAAACTTTATAGCCTCGGCGCGGTAAAATGCATTTACCGCTGTTACAGCCGCACGTGCGCCCCGGTATTTAAACGAATACCAGGAAAAGCAGATTGCAGGTAACAAGCAAACCGAAAAACCCCATAAAAGTGATAGACCCCATGTGGAATCTATCGGCATTACCGCCACTGCCAGTACTACCGCCGCCAGCCACAACATAAACAACCGCTGCAAAACTGGAGGTCTGGCGATGGTGCTTGGACGGAGTCGACCTATCTCAGGCTTTGTTTTTCTCAATTCTTCGACGTTTTTGCCGCTTCTTATCAACTAACAGCCCAAGTTGGTGCAACCTTTGTGCTACCTGGTTGGGCCGCCGCATTATAGGGACATTAAATAGGCGCAGCAAGTTTAAATCCGCAGCGCCTGCCGCTCTCTACGTTAAATGACTTACCGGATTCAACATCTCACTTGATGTGAGCCAGAATTCCATCCAGCTCATCAAGGGTGTTATAACTGATGACCAGTTTTCCCTTGCCTTTGGCAGTGTGCTGGATTTCTACCCCGGCGCCCAGCGTATCGGATAACTGTTCTTGCAAGCGACGAATATCGGCGGAAGGTGCTGATGGCGCCTTGATCTTGTCTTTGTGTTTGTTTTCCTGGAAGTTGCGCACCAGGGTTTCCGTCTGGCGAACCGACAAACCCTTGGCCACAATCTGGCGACCGATGTCGCGCTGGTCCGGTGCGTCAAGCGTCAGCAATGCGCGGGCGTGGCCCATCTCCAGGTCGCCGTGTTCCAGCAAGGTTTTGACTTCATCGGTCAGCGCAATCAAACGCAGCAGGTTAGTCACGGTCGTGCGCGATTTACCCACCGCCTGTGCGACTTCCTGGTGCGTCAGTTCAAATTCATCCTGCAGGCGCTTGAGCGCTACCGCTTCTTCGATGGGATTAAGGTCTTCGCGCTGGATGTTTTCAATCAGCGCCATGGCAATGGCCGCTTCATCGGGTACATCGCGGATAACGGCCGGAATCCTGTCTAGGCCTGCCAGTTGTGTGGCGCGCCAACGGCGTTCACCGGCAATGATTTCGTACTTATCCGGGCCAATCTGGCGCACCACAATGGGCTGCATCACACCTTGGGCTTTGATGGACTCCGCCAGTTCTTCCAGTTGCTCCGGGTGCATGTCGCGACGCGGTTGGTATTTACCGCGCTGGCAGAATTCAACAGGAATGTGCGCCAGCTTACCGTCCGCAGGCAATGAATCAGTGGTTGTGGCGGTTTCTCCGCTGGCGGGTGTAGTGGCTACCGGCGGCGGTGACATACCCAAACCGGCACTCAGGAGTGCATCGAGTCCCTTACCTAAGCCTTTGCGTTTTGACGACATATCGTGTGAGCCTGTGTTCTGAGCTCCGCCATGCGAAGCTGGCTTGAATCCTAGAGAATCGGGTCTTCCGCCGCAGCGGCAAACTCCGTGGGTTTGTAGTTGGGATCGTTGCGGCGGATGATTTCGCCTGCCAGGGCCAG
>DATJLH010000258.1:0-22014 GCA_035490615.1 Cellvibrio sp. | reverse complement strand
GTGTCTTTGTCTGCGTAACTCAAACCGAAGCCATAAGGAAACAATGGATCATAATTTTCATCGCCACGATTTAGCGGCCCCTGATCCGGACGCTTGGGCCAGGAGAATGTCAGGCGCCCTTTCATATCGTGGTTTATATCGCCTTCGGCATTTTTGAAGATAACATCGGCAATACCGGCACCTTCAGTACCCGGTTGCCAGATAGCCACAAATGCATCGGATGCATTCAGCTCTTTGTTGACCCACAACGGGCGCCCGGAGATGAACAGGGACACAACTGGAATACCTTGGCTTCGCAGTTTTTTCAACAGCTCCAGATCGCTGGCATCTCGCGGTTTATAGGCAAGGTTACCCACATCACCTTGCATTTCCGCATAGGGATCTTCACCAAACACCACAATAGCCACATCAGGTTTTTCACTGAAAGAACCGTCAACACTTAATGTGGCTGTGCCGCCCGCTGAGGTTACCACCTCGCTGATGCCAGCAAAAATCGAGGTCGCGCCGGGAAAGTCGGAATTCACATTACCCGTACCCTGCCACGAAATAGACCAACCACCGGCCTGCTTACCAATATTGTCCGCGCCATCACCGGCTACCAGAACTTTTTGGTTGCGCGCCAAGGGTAAGAGACCATTTTTATTTTTCAGCATCACCAGCGATTCACGCACGGCTTGCCGTGCTACTGCGCGGTGCTCCGGAGCACCGAGAACATTTTCCTTACCCGCCAGTTCGCGGGTAGACGGAGCACCGCGGTCAAATAAACCGGCACGCATTTTTACCCGGAGAATTCGGCGGACGGCGTCATCAACCCGCGCCATCGGGATCACGCCTGTTTTGGCTTGCTCCAATAAGTTGTTGTACAACTCTTTCCACTCCGGTTCAGGAACCATATAAATATCAAGACCGGCGTTAATCGAATCGGGGCAATTCAATGCCGTACAACCGGGAATAAAGCCGTGGCCGCTCCAGTCGCCCACCACCAGGCCATCAAAGCCCATTTGTCCTTTTAAAACATCGGTCAACAAATATTTATGACCGTGCATGCGGGTATCTTGCCAGCTGGTGAAAGAGGCCATCACCACCTGTACACCTGCCTCCAATGCACTGAAATAACCGGCGCCGTGAATATCGCGCAGATGCTTCTCATCGCCTTGGGTTGCTCCGCGATCCACACCATTTAATGTGCCGCCATCGCCGATGAAATGCTTGGCCGTGGCAATGACGTGACGCTCGGTTAAAAACGCATCAGATCCACCAATACCTTGCAAGCCTTCAACCATCTTGCCGGCATAGGCGCGAACAATCTCCGGATCTTCTGAGTAGGCTTCGTATGCACGGCCCCAACGGTCATCACGCGCCACGGCAACAGTGGGGGAGAAATTCCAATCCAGACCGGTGGCCGCAATTTCGCGGGCGGTAACTTCACCAACCTGCTTGATCAACTCTGGATTATGGGTCGCACCCAAACCAATGTTATGGGGAAACAAGGTGGCACCAATGACATTACCCAAACCATGCACAGCATCGGTGCCCCACATGATCGGGATACCCACACGACCGTCCCTTTTATCAACTGATGCGTAATAAAAGCTGTCTGCCAAAGCCACCCAGTCATCAAGCTTTGCGTATTTGTTGTTTCCCGGCGTGGTCCCACCGCCATTAAGGACAGAACCAACGTGATATTTTTTAATATCTTCCGGCGTGACCTGTTTGATCTCCGGTTGTACCAATTGGCCAATCTTCTCTTCCAGCGTCATACGCGCCATGAGTTCATCAATCTTCTTTTCCAGCGCCGGGTCTTTTTTAACCGCACTGGTAATAGCGGGCCATTCAACTTTCTCTGGAGCAGCCGATGCGACAGTTGCCGAGGAAGCAGGAGGTGTTTCATTTGTTGTGTTGGTGTTGGTGTTGTCGCAACCAGAAAGGAAGCCGAGCAATACTGCCGAAATCGCTCCTGCACACAGAAAGCGATGATTCGTTTTATTTTTCATAGTTATCAACCTGTTAAAAGCGTACATCTATAGCCGGGGTTAGAGATTTATCTATTTAGTAAATACGAGGGATGTGGCGAACCTCGTTAAAAGAAATCGCGCGCAGGGCAAGCTCATCAACGATCCCTGTATAAAAGGTAGCAGTTGCACATAACGAAGCGCACCAACTTTAACCTTTTATGACATCTTTTCATCTATGAATAATTGATGTTCGACGATTTTAGCGTGGAGAACAGGCAAGTAAGCTGACTTATCGTCGTTTTTACCACTATTGACACCCGGCCGCCCGGGAAGCTACTACTTATTGACAGCGCTGTCAATGATAACTACACTGCGCCGGCCTTGAATGCTGGTTCCGGTGTCGTTACTCTTGCGAATGTCTTTCGGCATCGCTTTTGGCACAGAATCAGCATAGCTCACATAGCTACGTCATGCGCCTCGCTTCGGGTTGCAATGCGATATAACGACAGTATTGATATATAAAATTGAGGAGAAGCATGAGTCAGTTACTGGTAGCAGACATCGGCGGCACCAATGCGCGGTTCGGCCTGGTTGAATTAAGTACAAATGCAGGACAACAGAATTACGGGGCCCAGCAACAAAAGACCCTGAAATGTGCCAACTATCCTGACATTGCCACAATGATCAAAGCCTACTGCAGCCATGTTGGGGCATCACTGCCGCCCTACGCTTGCCTGGCTATTGCGGGCCCCATTGAAAAAGGCTGGGCCCAGATGACCAATCTGAACTGGAAGTTTTCCATCGAAGACCTGCGCAAAGAGCTGGGCATGAAAGCGCTCGATGTGATCAACGACTTCGCAGCCCTTGCCTACGCTACACCTTTCTTGCCGGCGCAGGATATCAAACCGCTCTATACCGCGAAATCCAGCCAGGATTCAGCTATTGTCGTGCTTGGCCCCGGAACCGGTTTCGGCATGGCTGCCCTGGTGCCAGACCATACCCAGACACAACGTGGCTGGAAGATTCTCCCGACCGAAGGCGGCCATTGCAGTTTTGCTCCCACCACCGATAAAGAAATGGCCATTCGTGCATTCCTGGCACAGACCGATGACCATGTATCTATTGAAGATATTCTGTCGGGTCGTGGCCTGGTTTCAATTTATCGCGCACTTTCTCATATCAACGGTACACCAGCCCAGGATTTCACGCCGGCTGAGGTCAGCACCAAGGGATTGGCCGATGAAGACCCGACATGCCGGGAGGCTCTGGTCACGTTTTGCAATATTCTGGGCAGTGTTGCTGGAGATAAAGCCTTATCTCTGGGCGCGAAAGGCGGTGTGTATCTGGGCGGTGGAATTATTCCAAAGATCGCCAGTTTTATTCCCCAGACCGATTTTGTCAGCCGCTTTAAACATAAAGGGCCGATGAGCGGTTATGTGAGCGATATCTCTGTCAATATGATTATCAACGATACCGCTGCATTGGTGGGATCGGCTGCTTGGCTCATCAATACTGCCTTAACGATGCGTGGTGAATAAGACGCCTGGCAATGAAGGAAGCCTGCAATACGATAAATCAAATGCGCCTTCGGGCGCATTTTTATTGCCTGCTAATTAGACCCGATCACTGTTTTCTTTTTTGGCGCCGGCCCAGTGGAGTCACGCATGATCAAGCTGGAACTCAACATACTTGCCGGAAGCTGCACATCCTTGCCACGCAATTGCTTTAGCAGTAAATCGGTCGCCTTCTTCGCCATCTGCTGAATCGGCTGACGAATCGTGGAGAGAGACGGCCACAACTGATGAGCGACCGGCGTATCATCAAATCCCGCCACGGATAATTCATCCGGAATTTTAATTCCCCCCTGATGGGCCACCATAATCACCCCTGCAGCCATATCATCATTTGCCGCAAAGATCGCAGTGGGCCGGGGCTTTCTTTCCAACAAGTTCCGCGCGCAGGCCTCGCCGGATTCAAATGAATTGAAGCCCTGCTCCACCAGGTCTTCACTCAAGGGAATATTATTTTCGATCAACGCCGCTTTATAACCTTCGTAACGGTGCGAGACTGCAAGGTGGTCAGGGTGACCGCAGATAAATCCGATTCGTTTATGACCCATCGCAATGAGTTGACAGGTCATATCGTAAGAGGCTTCTTCATCATTGGTCTCAACGTAGGGGCTGGCATCTTTATTGCGCGTCGGCGCAACACGCACAAAGGGGATGTTGATATTTTTTAATGCATTTACCACGCTCAGATTATCGGAAAGCGGTGGAGTAAGAATCAATCCATCAATACGCTTTTGATGAATCATGTCGATAATTTCTTTGGTGAGATTTTCATCACGGTGATTGCAGGGATGGATCAGCAAGTCGTATCCCTGAGGCCTGCAAATGGATAACACACCTTCCTGAATATCGATAACGTAATTAGCACTGGGATTGCCATACAACAACCCCAACACATAAGAGCGGTTGCCGGCGAGACTGCGAGCAGACAGATTAGGACGGTAATCAAGCTCAGCGATTGCCGCTAACACTTTGTCTCTGGTCTCGGGGCGCACGTTCGGTTCCTTATTTACCACGCGCGATACCGTCTTGATAGAGACACCTGCCAATTCCGCCACATCGTCAATCGTTGCTTTAGCCACTATTTGCCAACCTCGTCATTGTTATTGGGTGAAACTTTTCTTCTCTCCGGCTGCAATATCCCCGATTCATTTACGGACTGCAAGCCAGCAAAGGTATATTTGACTATTTGAACACCTCAAGAGAACACACAGACCCTTCTGAATTTTTACTTTTAAAACAGCAAGTTACAAAATATGTGACAGCGCTGTCAGCTTGCATTATAGTACCGCGCACCTGGATATCGGCAGCGCGCTCCACTCCAGTTCGGTAATAAAAATTTAAGAACCGGTTCAGGTTTTTAAACATAAATCAAACCAATTATAAGAGGTGAAATATGGCCAGCATTCCGCAGGGCTCGCACCAACATCACGACAGCATCGACAACGCAGACCATACTGTTCCACTTGTTATCATCACTATCCTGTTTTTTATGTGGGGTTTTCTTACCTGTCTTAACGACGTATTGATCCCTCACTTAAAAGCGGTTTATACCCTTAATTATGTGCAAGCCATGCTGGTGCAGTTCTGTTTCTTCGGAGCTTACTTTGTGGTTTCTTTGCCCGCCGGTTACCTCATCAAAAAAATTGGTTATCAACGGGGAGCTGTAACCGGATTAATCATTGCCGCCATCGGCTGCGCGATGTTTTATCCCGCCTCCGTCACCGGATATGCCGTGTTCTTGCTTGCTTTATTTGTCCTGGCCTCAGGCATTACTGTACTTCAGGTAGCCGCAAACCCCTACGTGACGGTCTTGGGCCCAGCCCAAACAGCATCCAGCCGGCTGACTCTGACTCAGGCATTCAACTCTCTGGGAACCACGATCGCTCCTTACCTCGGCGGACTCCTAATCTTATCGACAGCGGTGCTCACAACATCCGAACTGCAATTGCTTTCTACCGCTGAACAAGAAGCCTATCGAGCCAAAGAAGCAGCGTCTGTACAAGTTCCTTATCTGATCCTGGCCTCTGCGCTACTGCTTCTGGCGGTATTTTTTGCGTTCGCCAAATTACCCAAGATTCATCATAAAGACGAAGACGATCTTAAAGGTGATATCGCATCCAATAAACCGTCTGCGTTATCGCACACCCACCTGTTGTTGGGCGCTATCGGTATTTTTGTTTATGTCGGTGCAGAAGTCAGCATTGGCAGTTTTCTGATCAACTTTATCGGTGAAAAAAATATCGCGAACTTGCGTGAGGCCGAAGCGGCGCACTTCGTTAGTTATTACTGGGGCGGCGCGATGGTCGGACGTTTTATCGGTTTTGCGGTAATGCGTTATATCAGCCCAGGTAAAACCCTGGCTTTTAATGCAACCTGCTCAATCCTGCTAGTGCTTACTGCGACGTTCACGGAAGGCCGTCTCGCGATGTGGGCACTTATTGCGGTTGGATTATTTAACTCGATTATGTTCCCGACAATCTTCAGCATGGCATTGCATAAATTAGGTAAATTTACTGGTCAGGGATCGGGTATTTTGTGCATGGCCATCGTCGGCGGTGCATTAGTTCCGCTGATGCAAGGCGCACTGGCTGATATGTTCGGCCTGCAATTGTCCTTTTTGTTACCTGCTATTTGTTATGTATTTATTCTGTTTTTTGGCGTGAAGTACGCTGGTTTATATAAAACCTCTCCGAAAACAGAACCGGGACATTTATAGATAGTGATAAACATAAAGGGCGCGTGATGCGCCCTTTATGTTTTCTATTGCCAACGCTGTGCCGATGCAATGTCCTTCTCCTGCGCATCTACCCAATGATCACCGGCCTCAGTCATTTCCTTTTTCCAAAAGGGTGCTCGCGTTTTCAAATAATCCATCAGGAATTCCGCCGCTGCAAAAGCTTGTTCGCGGTGCGGACTGGTGACACCAACCAGGACAATCTGGTCCCCTAACGTTAAAGGGCCGATGCGATGGATGATACGGCAGCGAAGAAGTTGCCAGCGTGACCTGGCTTCCTCCAGTATGTCTTCCAATGCTTTTTCGGTCATACCCGGATAATGCTCCAGCAATAATCCGGTGACGTGACGCGATAAATTTAGCTCTCGAACTCTTCCCACAAACAGAACCACCGCGCCAGCATCAACATCATTGTTGATCAAAGAGGCGTATTCAGCAGCAACATCAAAATCGGCGGATTGTACTGAAATCATGTCACCCTCCAGTGACGGGAGGGAAAAAGGCGACTTCGTCATCAACACCGACAGGGTGTTCAGCTTTCGCCAATGTCTGATTGACCGCAACAAGCAAATTCCTGTCGTCAAGTGACGCAGCCCAACGCGGATGTTGTTCAATCAGTTGACGACGCAATTCTGCTACCGTGCTGACTTCACGAGCATCCATTTCAATCCCTTCACATCCCAACTGCTCGCGCAACTTTGCAAAGAAAAGGACTTTAATCATGACGATCTACCCATTGTCGATTCACGCTGATAATGTCCGCGTCGCCCACCACTTTTTTCCAACAAGCAAATCTGTTCGATCACCATATCCATATCAACGGCTTTGCACATATCGTAGATCGTCAACGCGGCTACGCTGGCGGCTGTGAGCGCCTCCATTTCAACACCGGTTTGTCCGGTTAGCTTGCAATAGCTCAGGATATCCACGCAGCTCAACGCCTCGTCAACCTCAAATTCAACAGCAACCTTTGTTAAGGCAAGTGGATGGCAAAGTGGTATCAAGTCCGCACACTTTTTTGCCGCCTGAATACCGGCAATGCGAGCAACCGCCAGAACGTCGCCTTTTTTCAGGGAGTTATTCACAATGTGCCTGAGTGTCTCAGGCTGCATGGAGATGCGCGCAAAGGCCCGCGCCTCGCGACAAGTCATGGGCTTGTCGGAGACATCCACCATACTGGCTTTACCATGTTCATCAATATGGGTTAAGGCCATGAGCTTCCCTCAGCATTAAAAATTGTACACAAGGTTTACATACGTCATGGTGTCAGTTTTTTCCTTACCCGGTGCGACATCCGAGTCGTTCGCAACGTTAAAACCGACCTTCATTTGCATCGCATCATTGATGCGCGTACTCAAGGAAGACTCCGCCACAGTGCGGGTATTGTCTTCCCCGGATTCAACACTCAGGGTTTGCTTGAATTCCGCCGAGGGACTTATTTGCCAGGCGAAGCTGGCAGCACCGCGCAAAATCATACCGGTTTCTGTCTGGATGCTCTCGTCTTCCAGCACGCGCTCGCCGCGAAAATAACCTGGACCAATCTCCGCATCCAGTTGCATGGTTTCGCCATTGTATAAACGAGTTCCATAACCGATGGCGACGGTACTGTATTGCTCATAGGAACCAAATTTATCTTCGGCATGCGAACCGAATACGAAGAAATTGGAATGTTCGCTTTCTAATTGATAAGCGCTTTTGATAGAGCCGAAATATTTCTCGGCCGTTTTTTCAGTTGTCTTGGTGCCATCATCCTCGGTCACCTGATCTTCTTTAAAGAGCGCACTGAAAATATAGTGATTGTGCCAACGCGTGAGTCGTTGCTTCACATCAATTTTACCTTGTACGCTGGTGGTCTCTGTATTACCCGATGTTGCAATTACGCCCAATTCTGTCGCAACGGTCCAGGGTTTGTTTTCATCATCTTGAGCCATAACAAACGGGGCGAAGAGTGAAGCCACACCGGCCAGGATAATAGGTGTTCTGATCATAACTTTTCCTTACATTGCTGCAGCACAGCTGCGTTACCTACCTCACCTGAATACATCCGACCTCGTGAGGCCTGCATCAAGCGAACCACAAGCGCCGCATTGTACACCATCAAAATGCTGTGATTTGCGATCTCGCCGGAGGAAATCGCCAGCCTCCATGATAGAATCTGCCCTCTTTTTATATCCACGCTATTACGTATGCCTGTGACCTCCACCCATTTACCTGACCGCCGCTTTTGTGCAGCCCCCATGATGGAGTGGTCTGATACCCATTGCCGCTATTTTTGGCGCCTGCTGAGCAAAAAAACGGTGTTGTACACCGAGATGGTTACCACTGGTGCGCTTCTTAATGGGGACCGGGAACGCTTCCTGGCTTATCACCCACAGGAACATCCCCTGGCCTTACAGCTCGGCGGCAGCGACCCTCGCGCGCTCGCGGAATGTGCGCGCATGGCTGAAGATTGGGGTTACGACGAGGTTAACCTGAACTGCGGATGCCCGAGTGACCGGGTGCAAAATAATATGATCGGCGCTTGCCTGATGGCGGAGCCGGAGCTGGTGGCCGATTGCGTGGCAGCGATGCAAAAAGCGGTAAAGATTCCGGTGACCGTTAAGCATCGTATCGGCATTGACGACATGGATGACTACGCTGGCTTGCAGCGATTCGTCAGTAAGTTGGCCGATGCTGGCTGCAAGACATTTATCGTTCATGCACGCAAAGCCTGGCTGAAGGGCCTCAGTCCCAAGGAAAATCGGGAAATCCCCCCCCTGCAATATGACAAGGTTCTCAACCTGAAACGTGAATTCCCGACGCTGGAAATCATCATCAATGGCGGTATTACGACGCTGGAACAGTGCGAAACCTTGTTGACTGACGTTGATGGCGTGATGCTCGGACGGGAGATCTACAGCAATCCCTACCTGCTGGCGGACGTGGACCAGCGCATCTACGGCGCTTCTTGGGCTGCACCCTCTCGCGAAATGGTTATGGAAGGCTTTATTGCTTACTGCGAGGAACAAATGGCTAAAGGGATTCGTCTGAATTACATGACCAGACATATCCTGGGGCTTTTTCAAGGTATGCCGGGTGCCCGACGATTTCGCCGGACCATCAGCGAACAAGCCCATAAACCCGAGGCCGGCATTAACGTCTTATATCAAGCCTTAGCCGCTATGGATGGCAGTTGATTTCACAGGTGCGCACCCCAATGATGGGGTTACATGAGAATATCCCAGCCGGCAACTTTCAGCCGCAGCCCATAAAGTATTACAATATCGGCTTATATTAAAACATACCAACAGCTTCGACCCTGACAGGACTACAACAGTGACTACCAAACTTGAACAATTGAAGAAAATGACCGATGTCGTTGCCGATACCGGCGATATAGAGGCCATTCGTTTATATAAGCCTGTAGATGCGACCACAAACCCTTCATTGCTCTACAAAGCAGCCCAAATGCCACAGTACCAGGACTTACTGCAAAGTTCCCTGGCCGCGGCAAAAGGCGTCAGCGGCAGTGCAGAGCAAATCAGTGCAGCCAGTGACCATCTCGCCGTAGCCATCGGTAGCGAAATCCTGAAACTGGTTCCCGGCCGTATATCCACCGAAGTCGATGCGCGCTTATCCTTTGATACCAAAGCCAGTATCGACAAAGCGCGTCATCTGATCGACTTGTATCAGCAAGGTGGGATCGATAAATCACGCGTATTGATCAAACTGGCATCAACCTGGGAAGGTATTCGCGCCGCCGAAATCCTTGAAAAAGAAGGCATCAACTGTAACCTCACATTGCTCTTTGGCTTCAATCAGGCTTCTGCTTGTGCCGATGCAGGTGTGTTTCTGATTTCACCGTTTGTCGGACGAATTCTTGATTGGTACAAAACCAACACTGATAAAAAAGAGTACACCCCGGAAGAAGACCCAGGTGTAATTTCGGTTCGCCGTATTTATAACTACTACAAGCAACATGGTTATAAAACGGTAGTCATGGGTGCAAGCTTCCGTAATACCGGTGAAATCGAAGCGCTTGCCGGCTGTGACCGCTTAACCATAAGCCCACAACTGCTGCAGGAACTGGACAAGGATACCGGCGAATTAAAACGCGTCCTGTCACCGGATAATGTAGGCGAGCCTATCGCCAAGGTACACGACACTGAAGCGAGCTTCCGTTTTGGCATGAACGATGATCCGATGGCTACAGATAAGCTGGCCGATGGTATTCGTAATTTCGTTAAAGACCAGATCAACCTGGAAAACCTGCTGAAATCCCGTGCTCAGTAAACTCGCAAGCTTCTTCGAAAGCCACCTGCAACGCGCAGGTGGCTCTTCCCCTTCACTATCCTTCGCGCAGAAACAATTGGCGGTGGCTGCACTGCTAATTGAAGTCGCCACTGCCGACCATGTAATGGACAGTGTTGAACTTGATGCATTGATCAGCTTGTTGGAACGCAAATTCTCCCTGCCCCACGAGCAATTGGTTGAGCTGGCCGAGCTTGCCAAGGCTGAAGCAGCCGAAGCAACCTCTCTTTATCAATTCACACAGCTCATCAACAACGAATGCTCGAACCCGGAGAAGTTTGAGTTAATCAAAGGTATGTGGGAAATTGCTTATGCGGACAATCAACTCGACAAATATGAAGAGTATGTAATTCGTAAAGTAGCCGATCTTATTCACATCAGCCATTCAGAATTTATTCGAGCGAAGAGTATCGTCAGAGCAGAGATAGGTTAAGTAACCGTTGACTGTCAGCTGCATTCCAGCATTTTTACCAGATTGCGAAAGGTTGCGCTGTTTTCCTTGTTCAATCCCATCAAGATTTTATGAGCCTCTAATACTTTTTCCTTCACCTGAAGTTCATCATTTACATCCGCTGTCAATTCGCGTGCGGGACTGACTGGCGTCTTCAATTCACTCACAATGGTAAAAATATCCTGAAAACCCATGGTTTGTAAAATGCGGTTAATGCTTGGATTCGTGGAAAGTATGACGGGAATAATATTATGCCGGTCCTGGCCTTGTAGCGAAATCTTGGCCATTAAACCGAGCGTGGTGCTATCTATGGCTTCAGCTTCTGACAGGTCAAATAACACAGCAGAAAAATTGTCGGCGCTGAACATGGAATCAATGAACTGATCAAACGAAATACACAAGGTTAAACGGACATCGCCTACCATCTTGATCACGTAGACGCCTTTATGATCGGCAACCAGAATCTGCCCGGGTCGCATGTTTATTTACCTCTGGTAATCGTCAATATAGCGATATCATCGGGAGTCTCCCCAATTTCTTTTATCGCTAACGCATCGCATACAGACTCAAGGCTTTGCCCCCGCTGCGCGATTAAAGTCAGTAGATGGGCTTCTTTATCCAGCAATTCTTTTTGCGGCAGTATTTCCAACACCCCATCGGAGAAACAAATTAATGAGAACTCCTCTGGTAACTGTAGCGTATAAATTTGCCATGTCACGTTTTTGAAGATACCCACCGGTTTACCAAAGCCTTCCAGAAACTTTGCACCTTCAGCGGTCACCAGTATCGGCATTGGTAAATGCCCCGCCACCACATAACGCATTTCCCCTGTCAGGGTATCTATTACTCCGACAAAGAAAGTGAGGTGATGATTCAATCGTGTTTCATTCAATTCGCGATTGATGATTTGCAGCATGGCATCAGTGCCACGCTCAAAAGAATCCTCATCGCCAAAAAGCCCTTCTTCTCGCACCATGCGGCTGACGATATGCTTGAGCCATATCGTGACAAACGCCGACGAAGCCCCATGGCCAGATACATCGGCGAGGTAAAACGCCAGATAGCGTTTTTTGATATGGGCATAATCCACGAAGTCGCCGCTGAGATATAACGAGGGGGCAATATAGTGCCCTACGTCATAACCATCGTGCGTATGCAGTCGGGTAGGCATCAACCGGCGCTGCACCTGGCGCCCGGCCAACTGGTCGCGCTCCAAAATACGCAGATGCTCCCGCAAACCGCGATTGGCCTGCTCAAGCTTGTCCCGGTAACGCTGGTTTTGCCGTATCAGATCACTGTGATCAAGCGCTTTGCGCACGGAATGCACCAGCATCTCCATGTCCATAATAGGCTTGATGAGATAATCGCGAGCCCCCAGACGCAACGCGGTCACCACGTCACTTATCACCCCGGCTCCAGAGATGACGATGACAGGTAATTCGGGAAGCTGTTCATGAAGTTGCTGCAGGACTTGTAGACCGTCGAGGTCGGGCATACGCAGATCGGTAATGACCAGGTCAGGAAGGCTTTCATCAATAGCGCGGATACCTGAGCTGCCATCGGCGACCTGGGTAACCTCAAAGCCGCTATCTTCAAGGTATGTTGCGATACTCTGACGAACAAGGGTATCGTCGTCGATGATGAGCAGTTTTCTACTTCTGTCTGTCATCCCTAGCCCTGTCAGACACCTGTGGAATCATGTTATAAACGCTGCAAGGCGCATAACACTACTCTCTTATATGGCCTTAAGCAAGCTGTTCAAATCATCATTTTTGACGTACCTTAACCCTAACCTGAGCATTGGGAAGCTGGCTTGAGCACGCGGTCCCTGTGCTAGGCTCTCATTACTCGCTGATATTTTTATTGTCTGTTCCTGCTGTCTGTCACAGTCACCTGTCCGCATGGCGACTTTTATCATGAAGATAACGAGGAAATGCACCATGAGCTTGTCCGATAAAGCCTATAGCGAGAAAAGAGATTTCATCCGGATGAAAATCAGCGCTCCGCTGACGGCAACACTTTCGGCAGATCAACGGGTTTTTGAGGGGAATTGCCTGGATCTCAGCGGCGGCGGGATGCGGGTCGAAACGGGTGAAAGTCTTCCTGTCGGTACAACACTGGATGTGGAAGTCTCATCAGATCATGGACACAACCCCACCCTTAAAGCCAAGGCCCGTGTAGTACGCTCAATACCCAATGAGAGCGGAACCTATGAGTTGGGCCTGGAAATTATAGAAGTCCTCAAATGAGGGCTTCTGTGTTTTAGAAGGACTCGATTTGCTCGAAAGGTGCTTTTTTGGAGAGACTCATCTAATAGCCAAAATCTTCCGCATCACCAAAATCATCTTCCAGCCCAAAATCGTCTTCCACTTCTCCATCGTTAATCAGAAACTGGCGTCTTTGCAGGTAAGCATCCCGGATAAATGTGTAACGATCCCCTGTGATATGCCGTTCCAGATCAAGCAAATTAGCACGAGTGTTTAGCAGGGATACACCCGACACGGTATTACGGGTCGGCACATGATCGATATAGGTGCGAGGATCAGAGTAGACATTCACTGGCGTGGCAATGCCATCACGCAATGTGCTCGGGCCAAACAACGGCAATACAATATATGGTCCCTGCTTCACCCCCCAAACAGCGAGCGTCTGCCCAAAATCCTCGCCGTCGCTGGCTTCCATCCCCATATGCTGGGCCACGTCAAACAGCCCGGCCAAACCCACGGTGCTGTTTACCAGGAAACGACCGGTATCGTTAGCCGCCTGCTTACCTTTACCTTGTAACACATCGTTCAGGACGTTAGGAACCTCCATAACGTTATCAATCACATTATCCACGCCTTTTCGGACAAAGCCGGGGGTAATAAATACATAACCCTTTGCCAACGGCCGGAAAAGATACCGATCAGTCACATCGTTAAAGGCGAACATGGCACGATTAAAACCCTGCCAGGGATCAGCCTCATCCTGGGCGTAGCTGGGCAGGCTTAAACTTACCGACGCCAACAAACCGGTAAACACGATAGATTTGCGGAGAAGATCGTTAATTTTTCTCACAGTTGGGGTCTCATCTGAAATTGAGTACTAGGGCTGGAATCAACATCGAGGACAAAGAGTGTGGGGCTTGTCGATGGTTCCTTTTCTTACGGCAACTCTTATGTCAACGCTTAAATCCATTCTCAAATCAATGCCATTGAACCATCAATGCCATCAAGAGGTGCCCTGAGGCAGGCTGCCACTTTACCGAAAGCTCTTGATGACGACAACAGCGCCATACATTACGGCCAATGTAACAGGCGATGTTTAAAGGGTTATTAAAAGAAATAATCTGCGAGGCATCTGTGTAAAGGGTACCTTTGTAAAGACTCTCGCTGCATCAGCGTACATCAAAGCAGCAGAATAAACGGCAGCGCCCTGAACCACTACAGATCTTTTGTGAGAAATCTTAAAGGCACTCGTAACGCAATCTGATGGTCAGCGCATCCTCGACGGGCAGAAACAGCTCATCAGTAACCCGAAACCCTTGCACGCACTCCTGACCGATAACTGACAGCAGTTGATAGCGCGCCTGCGCCAGGGACTCTGCATCCTTAACGGGCGGCGACATCTTTGCCGAGCCGCGAGGCCGGTCCGTGATCGCTTGCACACTGGATGTTGATGACGATGATGCCTCATCGCGCTTGAACCAACCGCGCACCACACCATTCAAACCGGATTCTTTATCTTCACACTCATTGGACGCATTGACATTCATTGAGTCCGCCACATCCACAGCCAGCTCGCATTCCTCAGCAATAGCCATATGCACACAGCCAATACACAGCAATACCAAAAATAACTGTTTCATCAGAATTCCCGAATATTTTTTTACCTAATAAAAAGGGTGCCAATGCACCCTTTTAACGTTATGACGATGACTGCAACATCAAGATTAGAACTTCAGGTCCAATCCGATACCGAGGTAATCGTCGTCGCGCAGGTTAGCTATGATAGGGTTACCTTCCCCATCGAGAGCAGCCAAGCCTTCATTTTCAATCGCGGTGTAGTAACCGTAGATAACCGCATTTTTGGATAACTTATAGTCGATACCCACACTGGCACTTTCGGCATCCAATGCAGCAGGTGCTAATTTAAAATCTGAATCACCATACTGAGCTTTCAGTGCCCAAGCATCGCTTAGACTCCACAATGCAGAAACCAGGAAACCATCGCTGTCGTCCACACCATCAATGTCGGTGCTCTCGAACATCGCACCCAATTGCACCGGACCAAGATTAACACGGCCGATTGCGCGGACAATATCAATACCTTCGGCCTGCACATCCTGATCCATAGCAACACCAAGGTATACGTTGGACGTGTTGTAACCCAGCGATGCAGAGATACCATCATCAACATCATCATTTTCTTTAGTGATATACGCCACAGTCGCGGTGAACGGGCCGAACGAGCCGGGGGTAACGTACTGGACAATATTGCTGGCTCGCGTTTCACCATTGAAAATATTTGCAAGGTCGCCTTCAAGATCGTTAAACAGGTCTACTTTTTCCTGGGCGGCTTTTAAGGGTGTATCGAAGTGTCCGCCCATAATGGTACCGGCCTTGCCTTGCAAACCGATAAAAATATTACGCTGGCCGAAAGTTTGGCCATTGCCACCAATACCGTCATCCATTTCGGTCTGGTATTCAAATTGATAAATCACTTTAAGGCCGTCAGAAATTACCTCATCGCCTTTAATACCAATGCGTGAGGCATTGCTGACCAATTCGATCTTTGAATCGCCACCCTCGTCTGCGTTTTGCAGCGATACGTTCGCCTTACCGTAGACAGTTACATCAGCCATAGCACTCAACGGAAGAAATACTGCAATAGCAGCAGGTAATAATGCTTTTTTCATGGAATGTCCCCTGACATTATTTTTGGAATGTTCTGATCCTTGGAGTTGGACCGAGAAGCGCATCTGATTGCAATCTAACAACAAGCAATACCGATGACGCCGTGAGTTTCTTAAGCACTCAACCACTAGGTTACAATTTTGGTAAATTCCGCATTAAAAATTTATTGCGAAATAATGACATACAAAATGCCACCGCCTTTTTACACATCGTTGATTCTTTTTTCAATGCCTAAGAACCTACAATGAAATCTACTTACCAAAATTATCCGCGATCAGCATGACAACACTTACTGGCCAGGCTTTGGTGGGCGGCAGACAATAATGATTCTTGCGCCAAAATTTCCTGTGGAGTCGCAAAAAGCGGCATAAGAAAACATCTGCTGCTATGCTCGATAGAAAGCCTCGCCGTGTGCTGGTACATATAAGTAGGAATACACACAGACCATATCCCGATATACCAACAGGAAGCCTGTGGCCTTGCCGTGTAGGGGTGTAAATAAGTCCATCATTTTCAAGAGTTTTTTCAGTTAAATGCTGGATTTTTAAATGCCGCCACCGTAAAGTGAAGCGGCTTTATAAGGATACATTCATCTCCGTTCACAGTGATTAGTTGCTTGATGTGCCGCCTGTGCGGTGAGGCAGAGGTCGCGCAGGCGTACCCAGAGATACCGGGACTCAGTTAGCAAATAAGAATTGAAGAGCAAGTTTGCAGAACAAGTGGATAGGATTAATGGGCAAGTCGCTTAATGTATTATTCATCGAAGACTCCGAAGCGGATGCGGAGTTAACCACCGCTGAACTCGCTCGTGGCGGGTTTATTCCTTATACCGAACGCGTTGAAACACGCCATTCCATGCTGGACGCCCTGACCAAAGCGGAGTGGGACGTGATTTTGTGCGACTACAGTATGCCTCGCTTCAGTGCCGAGGCCGCCTTGCAGACGCTCAAGGAAAGCGGCCAGGATATCCCCTTCATTATCACCTCCGGCGCTGTCGACGCAGAAGATACCGTCAGCCTCCTCAAACAAGGCGCCCATGACTTCATGAATAAAGAGGCCCTCGCCCGACTGGTGCCAGCCATCGAGCGGGAAATTCGGGAAGCGGAGGTGCGTCGCCAGCGACGCCTCGCTGAAGAACGGGTGCGTATATTATCCAGCGCAGTTCAGCAAAGCCCGGTCTCTGTGTTAATTACCAATCCCGAAGGCAAGATCGAATACGTTAATCCCAAGTATGAACAAATTACCGGCTACGCCTCCAATGAAGCGATTGGCCGTGATCTTGGTTTCACCTTATTGAACCAGACCAGCGCCGATGCCATGGCAGCCATGCGTCACAGCATCAGCAATGCCCAGGAGTGGCGTGGTGAGTTTTGCAGTATCCGGCGCGATGGCCAGGTGTTTTGGGAATTTGTCAGCCTATCGCCCCTGCGCAATGACACCGGCGATCTGACACACTTTGTCATCATTAAAGAAGACATTACGGTACGGCGCAGTTACGAAGAACGGCTGCTGCGTCAGGCCCACTATGACGACCTGACCGGCCTGGCCAATCGGGTATTGATGCTGGAGCACCTGAATGTGGCCCTGGAGAGTTCAGCGCGCAATCACCGCCAGACGGCGATGATGTGCATCGATCTCGACCGGTTCAAGAATGTTAACGATAGCCTCGGCCACAGCTGCGGCGATGACGTGCTGAAAGAGTCTGCTGGCCGCCTCAGCGGCTGTATCCGCAACGGTGACATCCTTGCCCGTATGGGGGGCGATGAGTTCATTATTATCCTGCCCGACATCAGCACACCCAAAGAAGCCGAAAAGGTCGCTGAAAAAATTATCGCTGCATTTGCGCAACCGTTTTTTATCGGGGGCAAGGAATATTTCGTCACCGCCAGTATTGGTGTTGCTCTCTCCCCCAAAGATGGACGTAGCGCTAATCTGATCCAGCGTAACGCTGACCTGGCCATGTACAAGGCAAAGGAATTGGGGCGCAATCGGTACCATTTCTTTACTGAAGACATCAATACCCAGTTGATGCAACGGCTTGAACTTGAAGTGCGGCTGCGCCAGGCTATCGCGCTGGAAGAGCTGGAATTGCATTACCAGCCCATCTATGACATCAACACCAATATGATGGTTGGCTTTGAGGCCCTGGTGCGCTGGCGCCAGCCTGATGGCAGCTTGCTGATGCCGGTGAACTTTATCCCCATGGCGGAGGACATCGGTATTATCCAGGAGATCGATAAGTGGGTAATGGCCACTGCCTGTGCCGATGCGGCCAAACTGGCGCACGAGTCAAAGCGCCCGCTGCGTTTATCCCTCAACGTGTCGCCCAAGCAGCTGCAAATCCCGGACTATGCCAATTTTGTCGCCCATCAGTTGTTCATCAATAACCTGTCGCCCACACAGCTGGAGCTGGAAGTCACCGAACGGGTCATCATGCAAAATGATCCCCAAACACAGATTAATATCACTGCGCTTTGCGACCTGGGTGTGCGGCTGTCGATCGATGACTTCGGCACAGGTTATTCATCACTGGCCTATTTACAGAAATTCCCTTTCAAAACACTGAAGATCGACCGGGGCTTCGTCAGCCAGATTTGTGAAGACCCCAATACCCACCGGCTGGTGGATACCATTATTACCATGGCACACGGCCTGGATATGGAGATTGTTGCGGAAGGTATTGAGAACGACCAACAACGGCAGATGCTGCAAAAACAAGGGTGTGATCACGCACAAGGTTATTTTTTCAGCTATCCCGGCCCGCTTAAGGAATTGCGTGAAAAAATTAATAAGCCCTGGGAAGCGCCGAGCGAAACGCCTCTGCATTAAAAAACTCCTGCCGGAGCAGGAGTTTTAGCAATGGAGATGCAGCCCATTAGATAATTTATAGAATTCTGTTGATCATTACACTGGCGATATGATTCGCCATCCAAGTTCCTGCGCCCGCTGTTCCAAACCTCTTCCGCCTCTCACGACAGTTGGTTTTCCGACGCTCTGTAACATAGGTAAATCTGAAATATCATCGCCGTAAGCATAGCAATGTTCCGCCACACCATTCACCGAAGCCAGGAATATTCTTATTGCTTCCGCCTTGCCCGCGCCAATCGTCTGGGGAGTGAGAATACGCCCCGTGTAACACTCGTTTTCCACTTCCATCAAGGTAGAGAGAATGTGCCTGACCTTCGTCACCCGGGCTACCGGCTTAAGGATCGCCGGGAAAGAGCCGGACACAAATACCACTTCTCGCCCTTCATCCTGGTGGTGTTTCAATTCTGCCAAGGGAATCTTATGGAACAAATCAGGATGCTTCTCTTCCATGTGTGCAAACCAGGCTTCACCGCATTGTTCAACGTCCGCCACCCGGCGACCGGCAAAATGCTGATAATACAGCCGGTTCAATACTTCCCAGGATGCACTCTCATGCATGTGTTGACGCAGATCGTTGTAGTAAAGCTCTCTTGCTTGATGCTCATTAAATCGCTCGTACCAAAAGTCCTGAAAACTCAACATGCTTTTAACCGAAATCAATGTATCGTCGACATCGAAAAAAGCATAACCGACACCATCAGGCTTGTTTTTCAGTGCAGCATTCATAGAGAAATCTCCGTTTGAGTGGAATGATAAGCGTCATCACAGGTTTTCAACATGTTTAGCCGGCTCGTCAAACTCTTGCATGTTGGCAGCCACATAAGCGAGATAATTTGACTGCGTCTTTAACGCCTGCATATTTTCGCCTTTGCTGATGCGTACCTTTTCCATTGCACCGATTGATAACATGAATTTGGATACCGCCTGCCCACATTGCTCCACCAGAATTTCTGCTTCGAAACTCAAACGCTTTGGATTGTCGACGGACTTTTCTATGACGTTGCAGCGCAATACCGCACCGACCGGAAAGGTGTAATGGCTGTAACTCACAGAAAGATTATTTAACACAAAGGCATACTCGATACCGTTTTTTGGCAGCAGGTAAGCCTCAGTTACCGCAACGATCGCTTGCCGCGCAGCCTCGATCAGGATCATTCCTTGTACGTGCTGGCCACTTTGATGATCGTTCATTAACTCACAATTCTCATCGATCATCATGTGCATCTCGAAAAGATCTGCCGATAACTGGCGCGGCTCAGAAATCAGGGTATTGGCTGAATGATGTTTGTGACTGAGTGAACGTCCGGCACGCTTCGGCAGGTTATGCCATAAGCTGAAATCAAAGAAGGCAAGATTCGGCGATGCAGCAGCCTCTTTCAATAACTCGGCAACACTGTCATCACCCAGCCCTTGCCCTGGGACCAACAGGGTTACACCCTGATTCGGTAAAGGTATGGACAAACTCAGCAAGCCCCGCAATTGCGATAAGGTTACCGCGTCTTTGCCTTTTACATAATTTGCAAATTTGTCACCAACAACAAGTAAGATTCGATTGTGCATAAAACACCTCAATAGAGTTAGTTAGAAAAATTTACGATCACCTGATCGTTTGTATGATTACTGCGTTAATTTTCATCCTGAAAATTTGTCCTGAGTGCCTTCTGCGTGCATCAAGCTGATCAAGATTCGCACAAGTGCACTCATTAGATTTATACTGACTTGTATGGGTGAAGACTAGGAACATTTGGCAAAGCGGAAAAATAAACAGCAAAAAACAAGAAGGGATTTATGTGCCAGACTTAAATCAGGACGCTCCGATAATGTCCGTCCTCACATGGCAGGATGCTGTCAATCAGAACACCTGGAGAGAAGGCAAAGCACCGTTTCCGGGACTATGCTTGTTAATCGAACTCATTGTGAAGGTACTGCAATGCCAAAGCTCGCTAAAAAATTCCATCAATATCTCGTCGCTCTCTTGCTAGCGCTCCTTGCACTAACGAGCACCGCGGCGCCTGCCGACAAGCTGTCTTTTATTACCATAGATGTCGCACCCTGGGCCTCTGTTAACGAGGCGGGCGAGATGGAGGGTGCATTCATAGAATTGGTCAATGAAATTGCGCAACGCATCAACCGTAAGATCGATATTACGATTACGCCGTTTGCCCGGGTGGATCGTGAACTTGAAACTGGCTCTCACGATTGCACCATTCTGGTTCCACGGCCCGATACACTGGTGGTGAAGGGAGATGTTATATCCTATCATCCAATGGGTGTGATCCCGCGCAAGGGAACTGAAATAACCGTTTATGAGGATATCCAGGCGCTCAGGCTGTCGGTAATACGCGGCGCGACCATGACGCCGCGCTTCGATGAAGACACCAAAATCTATAAAGAATATGACACCGATTATTTGATCGGCTTGCGCAAGATCGCGCGGGGTCGACTGGATGGTATTGTGGGAGCCATCCCAACGCTGCTCTACCTGGCCGAGCAGGAGGGCGTGGCCGACCAATTGGGCGAGCCTTTCCCGTTAACCGAGATACCGCTGCTATTTCAATGTTCTAAAAACTCACCTAACCTGGACATCATGCCGCAAGTCAACGCAGCCATTGCGGCGATGAAGGCCGAGGGCGTGGTTAAACAAATTCAATCCCGTTATTACTTCTAAATATTGCCAGGCCCTGATGAACGCCAACGAAACGATCAAACCAAATTCACCCGACGCTGCCGCGACAGCACCTTCTGCCGGACATTCATTGCGCGATATTTTCTATGCGGTAAAAAATTATGGCATTGCCCGGCATTTGCTCCTTTACATTATTATCTTCAGTTCTTGCGTTACCTTACTCGCCACCAGTCTGCAGCTCTATACCGATTACCAGCGCGACCTGGATATTATCAACAGCCGCCTGAATGAGATCGAGGGCGGCTATATCGGCAGTATCAGTGCAAGCTTGTGGAATCTGGATATCAAGCAACTGGAACTTCAACTGGACGGGATAAAACATTTGCCCGATATCAAGGCGGTAGAAATCCGTGAACGCAACGAAGAATTTTCCAAACCCCTGCACCTGATTCGCGGCGAAAAAAGTACACGCAATATTATCGTGCGCAACTACCCTATTCTTCACAATGTCTCGGGCGAGACACGTGAGATCGGCATGCTGACAATCCAGGTGTCCTTGAACGAGGTGTATCAACGCCTGTGGGACAAGGCGATTGTGATCCTGCTGAGTCAGGGTATCAAAAC
>DATJLH010000257.1:0-3145 GCA_035490615.1 Cellvibrio sp. | reverse complement strand
GGAAACCATACCGCAGGGGTACCGTTGACGCCAATCTGGCCACCCAGCTTGAAATCCGCCGCCACGGGGTTTTTGTCACATTTCGCCGGCGGCACCTGCTGATCATTCTTCAATGCAGTCAACGCACCCTGCTGATCTTTGGAGCACCAGGCGGTGACCAGCTTGTCTGCCGATGCACTGGGGATACCGGCCCGTGGATAAGCCAGGTAGCGAATCTCTATACCCAGGTCGTTGTAGCCGGGCTTCTTCTGACCCTGGTCTTCATAGGCATGAATTTGCTTGTGCAGCAGCCGGCAGTAACCGCATTCGATGTCGGTGAAGACATAGACCACAGCCTTGGTCTTCTCTTTGGGCTTGAAGATGATGGTATCTTTCGGATCAATTTTGGCCAGCAAACGCTTACGCTCTTCCACTACATAGGGATCTTCAAAGCGAGAGAAGCCATTTGCATCGATGGAAAAGATTTCGCCGGCAATAAATTTGTCGCCTTCAGGGGTAACGTACAGCGTGGGACCACCCGTCACTTGCACCTGATACAAACCTTTAACAGGTGCCGGGCGGGGCTCACCAAATTGAATCTCGGGGCGCGCCTGTTTTAAACGCTCACTGATAATTTTTTCAGGCGATTTGCGCGCAAGCATTCCAGCATCACCAGCCTCTTCAGCCATAGACAACACCGGGACAGACAACAGAGCCCCTGCGCTTAACAGGCCGATAATCGTTTTTCTAATCATAATCATGTCCTAATTGCGGCTAAAAATATTAAGTTTGCCAATTGTAACGTCTTGTTTATTGTTAACCTCGAGGATGATGCTCGGCATGCTGAGCTTTCATCCGGGTGCGCGCCACATGGGTGTATATCTGGGTCGTCGATAAATCACTATGCCCCAACAGCAGCTGCACCACCCGCAAATCTGCACCATGATTCAAAAGGTGCGTGGCGAAGGCATGGCGCAGCGTGTGCGGCGACAAGGGTTTATCAATCCCCGCCACCTGTGCCCAATACTTGATGCGATGCCAGAAGGTCTGGCGAGTCATCGGCTGTGCACGCGTACTGGGGAAGACTATCTCATCCGGACAATTATGCAACAACACAGGTCTCGCTTCACGCAAATAGCGTATCAACCAGGCCGCCGCTTCTTCCCCCATCGGAATTAACCGCTCCTTGCTACCCTTGCCCATCACTCTCACGACGTTCTGGCGTAAATTGATCTGGGACATCTGCAAACTTACCAGTTCGGTTACGCGCAAACCACAGGCGTATAACACTTCCAGCATGGTGCGATCGCGCAGCCCGACCGGGTCGTCCAATACCGGCGCGGCCAATAAACTCTCTACATCTGCCTCGGTCAAGGATTTTGGCAAGGCGCGGGGTAACTTGGGGTTTTCCACTAACGCCAGGGGGTTTTCTGCAATCGCACCCTCACGCAACTGGAAACGGTAAAAACCACGCACACAGGACAGAAACCTGGCCGTCGAGCGGCTGGAAATTTTTTGCTCATGGCGATATGCCAGATAATGTAACAGGGTTTGCGCATCAGCCTTCAGGAGCCGCTTTTCGTTTTTATGTAACCACTGCGCAAAAGCTGTCAAATCCGCGCGATAGGATTCCAGCGTATTTTGGCTTAAACCTTTTTCCATCCAGACCGAGTCGAGATAGCGTTCAAGTAATAAAGAATCTTCATTCGATAACATCAGGGACCTTATCAATCAGTGACAACCCTGCTGAGGGATAGCGGCCCTATTATTGCCAGCAGATAGGACAAACAACAACCGGATAAATTCAACTTGGGCACATAACGAAAAGGCCGAAGCAGTTTCCCACTCCGGCCTCTTCATTATCAGGCGATATCCAGTAAGGATTACACCAGCTTCTCTTTAATACGAGCAGCTTTACCAGTGAGGTCGCGCAAGTAATACAACTTGGCTTGACGCACATCACCGCGACGCTTCAGAGCCACGCTCTCTACTTGCGGGCTGTGGGTCTGGAAGGTCCGCTCTACACCAACACCATGGGAGATCTTACGCACGGTAAAGGCAGAGTTCAGGCCGCGATTGCGCTTGGCAATAACGACACCTTCAAATGCCTGCAAACGCTCACGGTTGCCTTCGATAACTTTTACCTGAACAACAACGGTGTCACCGGGAGAAAATTCGGTAACTTCTTTTTTCAGTTGCTCGTTTTCCAACGCCTGGATAATAGGATTTTTACTACTCATTGCTTTGCTCCTGAGAGTCTGTAGCTTCACAGCTAGAGTTTGTCGTTTTCAAGGTCTCGACGAAAGTCCGTCAGCAGCGCCTGCTGCTCCTCGGTTAATGTTATTGCCTGTAATAAATCTGGCCGTTTAAGCCAGGTTCGCCCCAGCGCCTGTTTGAGGCGCCAGCGCCGAATCTGTTCATGGTTGCCAGACAACAATACATCCGGCACCCGCATATCTTCATAGACTTCCGGGCGGGTGTAGTGCGGACAGTCCAGCAAGCCATCGGTAAACGAATCCTGCTCAGCGGATTGAGCGTGATTCAAAGCACCGGGAATCAGCCGGGTCACTGCATCAATCAACACCATGGCAGGCAATTCACCACCGCTGACCACGTAATCACCGATGGACCATTCCTCATCCACCATGGTCTGAATCAAGCGCTCATCAATCCCTTCATAACGCCCGGCAATCAATACCATGTTGGTGTAATACGATAATTCCACGACACCCTTTTGATCCAGAGGCCGCCCCTGAGGCGACAGATAGATCGTTTTTGCCGTGGCCCCAGCCCAACGCTTTGCAGCCAGGATGGCGTCACGCAACGGCTGGACCATCATCACCATTCCGGGACCACCACCGTAAGGGCGGTCATCCACCGTACTGTGACGGTCCGAGGTAAACTCGCGCGGGTTCCAGCACTTGATCGAAACCAACCCCTGCTTTACCGCTCGCGCCGTTATGCCATGACGGGTAATTGCGTCAAACATCTCCGGAAAGAGCGTGATAACCGCAATCTTCAGCGGCGCTGTCGCTGTCCGGTCTGTTGAGTGGTCGTCAGGCATTGAGGTAGAAGGCTGCTGTTCTGGATGCACCAAACTACCCTCTTCTCACGCTTGCTAAAATTCCGGGTCCCAATCTACCCGCATTTCCCCCGCAGCCAGATC
>DATJLH010000256.1:0-4846 GCA_035490615.1 Cellvibrio sp. | reverse complement strand
GGGCCGATGTGGAAAGGCTGGACCTACTGGGCTGCAGGCGGCTGGTGGGGTGATTATCCCTTTGCGCTGAACACCAACGCCACCACCCCCTCCTTGCAGTGGAAGCCGCTGAAAGATCATTTTTATGTTGAGAATCCACCCAATCCGCCGGAGCCGGTGAATTAATTTTTTGCACGCAATGGGAGCATGCTTATGAATTCGCAAGCCGCTGTTATGGAACAACCGTCCACCGCGACGGATAACTTCCTGGTGCTGTCAGCGCACGACTATCGCTCTCCGCGCAAGGCGAGTATTCATTTCATTACCAATGAACTGGCCAAGCGCGGGCCGACACGATTTTTTTCGCTGCGTTACAGCATGCTCTCGCGCTACACATCTGACCCGCGCCTGTCGCTGGACGATCAAGCCAATCGTGTTGCCACACATCAAGGGGTGGAATGTTATTTATGGAAGACCATGATTCACCCTTTCAATACCCGGCGCACCTGGTTGCGCCCGGCGGAGAGTGCGATGTACCGCTGGTACAGTCAGGGGCGCAACAACGTGTTGCGTCAGTGGATCAAGGAAGCCACGGTTATCTTGTTGGAAAGCGGTGTGGCACCGGTGTTTTTTGATTTGATTAAACAATTGAATCCGGCAGCAAAGATTTTGTATCGCGCGTCGGACTCACTGGAAGCCATCAACGTCGCTGAGTATGTGAACCATGCCTTTGCGCGGGCCGCGAGCGGTATCAACACCATTGCGCTGCCGTCCAAAGCCCTGGCTGAAAGTATTCCCAGTCGCCACAACCTGATCTTTGTGCCCCACGGTATTGATCATTCGGTGGCCGAGCAAGCTGATCCCTCGCCTTATGAAGACGAGGGCATTCACGCGGTATCCGTGGGCTCCATGTTGTTTGATCCCACGTTTTTTATTCTCGCCTCCCAACGTTTTCCGCATATTCATTTTCATGTCATCGGCTCCGGTCACCCACGCCACCCGGAGTACGGCGATAACGTGACGGTGTACGGCGAGATGCCCTTCGCCCAGACACTGCGTTACATCAAACATGCGCGTATCGGTATCGCACCTTACTCAAGTACGAATTTACCGGCTTACTTGCGCGATACCTCCTTGAAATTAATCCAATACGAATTTTTTAAATTGCCGGCCATCTGCCCGAATTTTATTGCAGCGGATTATCCCACGCGCTTCGGTTATGAAATCGGTAATGCCGATTCCATCGAGCAAGCCATCACTCGCGCGCTGAGCCCGGTACAACCACTGAGCACCCGACCGGTGCTGAGTTGGGGCGAAGTCACCGAACGCATGCTGACCCCGCAATTTTTTCGCGACACGGAGATGACTGCATGAACATGTCGGTAAACCCATCACCGGACACCCTGGCACTGGGCGGATTTCCGTTGCTGCGCACCACGGCCACCGAACTCGCGCAGCAATTACAACGTGCGCTGGAAACCGGTGAAACGCACACCTTGTTTTTTGCCAACACCAACTTCATCGTCAAATGCCAGCCGATGAAAGACGCCATGAACGAGCCGCGCACCCTGATTGTCAACGACGGCATCGGTGTGGACATCGCCACCTGGCTGGTGCATCGCCGCGGCTTTCCGCAGAACCTCAACGGTACCGATTTTACGCCCCAGTATTTGCACAGCGTGCGCGGCAAAGCGCGGGTATTTTTATTCGGCGGTAAACCCGGTATTGCGCAACGGGCCGCGAATACCTTGAAACAAGATTTTGATGTGGACGTGGTCGGCACCTGCGACGGTTATGAGCAGGGGCGCGATCCCGAACAGGTGATTACCGCTATCAACGCCGCCAACGCCAATATTGTGCTGGTGGCCATGGGCAACCCCATGCAGGAACAATGGATTCTTGAGCATCGCCAACACACCACGGCGACGGTATTTATCGGCGTCGGTGCGCTACTGGATTTTCTCGCCGGGGATAAACCCCGCGCACCGCGCCTGGTGCAACGATTGCGCCTGGAGTGGTTGTATCGTTTGTGCCTTGAACCGGCACGCCTGATGCGTCGGTACACCATTGATATCGCGATATTCCTGGCGCTGTGCCTGCGCGCCGGCAAACAACAACCTGCCCGCGTACCGCTACAGGATTAAGCATGGAAACCTCTCACGTTTATGCAGATGGTCGCAAGGCTCGCAGCGATGCTACCCAGGCGATGCGCATTCTGGCCTCGCCGGCGTTTTCCAATGAAAAGGTGAACCCTTACAACGCCCTGCTCTATCGCGAGATGCAAAAAGCCGGCGTACCGGTGGATGAATACTCGCACAGGAAAGCGCTGTTGGGACGGTATGACATCGTGCATTTTCATTGGCCCGACGGTTACATGAATGAGCGCGGTTTTGTTAAAGCCTGGCAACGCATTATGCTGTTCGTATTGATCATGACAGTGCTCAAACTCAAAGGCACCAGGATCGTATGGACCGCTCACAACGTCGCACCCCACGATGCCTTTCGTCCGCGTTTATCCCAGCATTTTATGAACTGGTTTATCCGGCGTTGCGATGGCTTGATCTTTATGAGCGAAGACAGCAAGCAGGCATTCTTTAAACAATATCGGGCACCGGCCGCGATCAAATACGCGATCATTCCCCACGGCCATTATCGCAACTCTTACCCCGCCGCCATTGATCAACAACAAGCCAAGGCCGCCCTCGGATTATTGCCCGAAAAAAAAGTGTTGCTGTTTTTTGGCATGATCAAGCCCTACAAAAATGTCGACAATCTTATTCGGGTTTTCAATGAAGCCAGGCTCAGTGGCTATACGCTGGTGGTGGCCGGCAGCCCGGAAAGCACGGCATTAGCCAATGACATCAAGCATCTGGCCGACGCGAATCCCGATGTGCATCTATTCTTGCGATTCATTCCGGATAATGAATTGCACACCTACCTGAGTGCAGCGGACATTGTGGTTTTGCCTTATAAAGCGATCTTTAATTCCGGCGCACTCCTCCTGGCCTTATCGTTTGATAAACCGGTGATTGCACCGCATATCGGTGCGATGGTGGTGTTACAAAAACAACTGGGCACGCAATGGATTCACAGTTACCGCGATGAATTCCAGGCACCGACCTTGCAACAGGCGATTGCGCAACTGGAAGCGGCTGAGCGCCCGGCAGTCTGCCCGCTGGATGAATACAATTGGGATCATTTGGCTGATGCAACGGTGAAGTTGTATCAGCGTTTATAAGCGACCCGCTATGTTATTTTTTACTCCTTTTGATCGATAAACCTACATGACATTAAAACAACGTTTGGGCCGCAGTACAGTCTGGATGAGCGCGGCGGCCAGTGGTAACAGCGTCGTCAGCTTTCTGATTTTCATCGTCCTTTCACGCATCCTCGCCCCGGCTGAAATCGGCCTGGTCGCCTTTGCCTTGATTGTGGTAGAAGCAGGGAAAATTATCGTCAACGCCGGCTTTCCCCAGGCGATTGTGCAGCGGCAATTATGGGACGATGTCTACGCCTCAACCTGCTTTCACCTCAACATGGTCTTCGCCTTACTGATCAGCGCACTGATTTTCTTTGTCGGTGTACCGCTGGTTGAAGCCTATTATGAACCCGATGCAGGTCCCATCCTGGAAGTCCTGTCGGTGATATTTTTTATTGAGGGCGCCAAGGCAGTCCACGAAGGAAAATTAAAGCGGGAGTTTGCTTTTCAGGTTATCGCCATTCGCATGGTGGTCGCGGGCTTGCTGTCGGGTGCTGTGGGTATTTATCTGGCGATAAAAGGTTTTGGTGTCTGGGCCCTGGTGTGGCAACAATTGATCAACCACAGTGTTATCACCCTGTTTACCCTGGTGGCGTCGCGTTGGGTACCGCGTCTGGTGTTCTCCAAGGAAGACTGCAAGCAGCTGTTAACATTTTCCTCGCCGCTGATGGCGGCACAATTGATCGGCAATATCAGCTCCAAGATTTTTGAAGTTCTGATCGGGGTAATGATCGGGCCTGCTGCCCTGGGATTTTTCCGCGTCGGTGGGCGCGCGCTGTTTATCTTGCAAGAGATTGTGCTCAAGCCTTTTGAACAGACGGTACTGTCGGCGCTGTCGCGCATTCCCGAGCGCGACCAACAGGCAGCAGGCACGCTACGGGTGATC
Organism: Cellvibrio sp.; assembly: GCA_035490615.1. Lineage (GTDB taxonomy): Bacteria > Pseudomonadota > Gammaproteobacteria > Pseudomonadales > Cellvibrionaceae > Cellvibrio. The sequence goes on along the minus strand of DATJLH010000256.1, from coordinate 722 downwards.
AAGATCAGCGCCTACCTGACCTTCCCGATATTTTTTGGCGCGGCGGCCATAGGGCCGGAATTTATTATCTTTGCGTTTGGCGAAAAGTGGGCGCTCAGCGGCCAGATCATGACAGTCCTCGCGTTGGGTACTGCACCGCTGGTGATCGGTTTCCAGATCAATGCTGCGCTCACTGCCAGTGGCAACTCGCGCATGGTTATGGCGCTGGCCAGTATTGTTTTTGTGATTAACTGCGGGCTGGGGCTGGCATCGGTATCATTCGGTTTGATCGCCGCCGCCTACGGTTTTGCGGTGCGAAGTTACCTGACGATATTTTTTAACATGTACTTTTTCCGCAAGGTGTTTGGTGTAGCGATTCTGCGGGTGATTAAATCCGTTGCGGCGTCCTTTTGTGCATCGCTGATCATGTTAGCCAGTGTCGCGGGGCTCAAATTGACGGCCATCAGTGAACTGCCAGTAGCCCTGAGCATGATCAGCCTGGCGGCCATCGGCGGCTTGATCTATGCGGTATTAATGATCACAGTATTTCGCGCGGAGACGCGGAATTTCTTTGGCGAAAGTATTGATATGGTTCCGCAAAAGGTACGGCCCGCCGCTATCAAAGTACGCCAACTGCTGCGGCTCTAAGGTTATCGGCCGCTAAAATGCCATGGCGAAGCCTGCGCATCCCCGGCGGCCTACCAAATCGGGGTGTTACAGAAAGTTTGTGCACCAGCGTCAAT
>DATJLH010000255.1:0-10299 GCA_035490615.1 Cellvibrio sp. | reverse complement strand
CGGTCCGCCTCATCGATGATGATATTGGTGTATTCCTGCAAGCCGCTGTCCGGCAGTTCCCGCGCCAGTAACTGGGCTGCGCCGCGAATCCCACCCAGAGGGTTTTTGATCTCGTGGGCCATGCCGCGAATCAGGTTGCGCGTGGTCTCGTGGGATGAGGCCAGCATCTCCTCGCGGCTGATCCGCAGCAGGCGGTCAATCGGCAGGATCTCGATAATCAAGCCTTCGTGATCGCCAAACGGCGTCACGGTATAGTCCACGGTGATATGGCCACCGCTGAGCAACTGCCATTCCGCGTGGCGCTTGGTGTAGTGGTTGGCCTGGGCGGCGGCGAGCTTGAGTTGTTTTTCGGTTTCGTTGGATTCGTGGAAGAAATAGGTGATGGGTTCGCCGATGTTGCGTTCACAGCTCATCGACAGCAGCGCTTCGGCCGCCGGGTTCATGTGGCGTAGCAGCAGGTCGCTGTCCACCAGGATGATGGCGGTACTGAGGCTGTCGAGCAGCGGTTTATGGAGATCGCGAGGGCTCACCGATGAATTCACTCCTGGATGCCTTGGCAATGGGCACATGCCCACTGGTGTGCTTGGTCTGTGTGCATGAGCTATGCAAAAAGCAAACCAACGTAAAAAGTGCGTGTTTTTAGGCGTTTTCAGGGGTGAGTCTAGTTGGCGCAAGGGTGGTTTGCACCAACATAGTGCTGCCCGCTTTTAGGGCTTGGGCATCTGGCGCATTATGTCTTGGGTTTGGGCTTCGGCGCGGGCGCTGTTTGTTGTTTGACGGTGGGACGAATCACGTTCACCACGACGGGCGCTGACTTGCCCAGCGAGGTGCCATTGTTGTCGATCACTTCGACTTCCAGCGTATGGCTGCCGCGAAAAACATCCTGCACCACAATATTGCTCTCACGGGTTTCCTCTAACAATTCGCCATTCATAAAGTAAAGCAGCCAGTGGTCCCCGGCTAACGGCGGGTTAAGGGTGACAGCAATGCCCAGATCCCGCTGCCCTGGCGGAATCGTCACGTTTTCACGGGGGCTGATGATGTCTACCTGGTAGCGAATTGCCTCGGGCTGGTTTTGCTGTTCGTCCCGGGGAAAATTATCCGCGTTTTCGGGAGGCAGGGTATTGATGGGAGGAAGATCTACAGCTTCGGCGGGCTGATCGCCGCGGGGCTTATCGGTGTAGATCACCTTGCCGTCCTTGTCGACGGTCTTATAGATTTGCGCACCGGCGCTGAGCGTCAGGGAAAGGCCAAGGAGTAAGCACAACAGCGAGCGAAGGGGCATGGGTATCTCCTTAAACAATTTCCGCAAGAGTACTCCCGCTGCCGAAAAAGAAAAAGCCCGTTCAGTCGCCTGAACGGGCCTTAGGTAAGTCATTACCTTACTAACGTAAAGGCTACTGGCTTACACGCTGTAGTAAAGCTCGAACTCTACCGGGTGCGGAGTCATGTCAACACGTTGAATGTCAGCACGCTTCAGCGCGATGTAAGAATCGATGAAGTCTTTGGTGAACACGCCGCCAGCAGTCAGGTAATCGTGGTCAGCTTCCAGAGCTTGCAGTGCTTCTTCCAGGCTGGCACAAACGGTCGGAATTTCCGCTTCTTCTTCCGGTTCCAGGTCGTACAGGTCTTTGGTTGCTGGGTCGCCAGGGTGAATCTTGTTCTGAACACCGTCGATACCGGCCATCAACAATGCAGCGAAAGCCAGGTAAGGGTTAGCAGTCGGGTCAGGGAAACGGGTTTCGATACGCTTGGCTTTGGCGCCAGATACGAACGGAACACGGATAGATGCAGAACGGTTACGGGCTGAGTAAGCCAGCATGACCGGTGCTTCAAAGCCTGGAACCAGACGCTTGTAAGAGTTGGTAGACGCATTACAGAAAGCGTTCAGTGATTTGGCGTGCTTGATGATACCGCCGATGTAGTACAGGGCAGTTTCGCTCAGGCCAGCGTAAGCGTCACCGGCAAACTGGTTAACGCCAGCTTTGGAGAAAGACTGGTGTACGTGCATACCTGAACCGTTGTCGCCGATCAGCGGCTTCGGCATAAAGGTTGCGGTTTTACCGTACTGGTGAGCCACGTTGTGTACGCAGTACTTCAGGATCTGTACTTCGTCCGCTTTTTTCACCAGGGTGTTGGCACCCACACCGATTTCACACTGGCCAGCGTTAGCCACTTCGTGGTGGTGAACTTCGATCTCCAGACCCATGGCTTCCATGGCATTACACATGGCAGCGCGGATGTCGTGCAGAGAGTCAATCGGAGCAACCGGGAAGTAACCGCCTTTTACGCGTGGCGCGTGGCCGGTTTTGCCTTCGGTGTCAGCGCCTGAGTCCCAGGCTGCTTCTTCAGATTTGATCTTGTAGAAGGCGCCGCCCATGGTGCTGGCGTAGTGAACGCTGTCGAAGATAAAGAATTCTGGCTCCGGACCAAACAGGGCTTTGTCGCCGAGGCCGGTAGACTTCAGGTACTCTTCAGCGCGACGGCCGATAGAACGTGGGTCGCGGTCGTAGCCTTGCATGGTGGCAGGTTCAACGATGTCGCAACGCACGATAATGGTTGCTTCGTCATAGAAAGGGTCCAGCATAGCGGTGGAATCGTCCGGCATCAGGATCATGTCGGATTCGTTGATGCCTTTCCAGCCAGCGATAGATGAACCGTCGAACATTTTGCCTTCTTCAAAGAAGGAATCGTTTACTACATTGGCGGGGTAGGTAACGTGTTGCTCTTTACCTTTGGTGTCGGTAAAGCGCAGGTCAATCCAGCGCGCTTCGTGTTCTTTGATCAAGTCCAGAGTCTTAGACATTGAATGCCTCCAAGTAAATGAGTAGCCACCATAGCTACAAGTCAGAAATCATTTTTATCCCGCGCTCTTTCCACCTTCGCCACCCCAGTAGCGAGCAGAGCGAGAACCAGGGTGTCCGAAAAGGGGCAAAATATATGCCATCTCGGAAAAATAGCAACGGGCTTGTAAAAATCAGGCTTTGCGGAAGATTGGGACCCAAGCTTTTTTATCAAAAGCACCAAAATGTTGCACGTGTTTTTTGCTTTGCACTTATTTGGTGCCAAATTGAGCGGTGGATTGATGGTATCAACCATCCCTTGCTTTAAAATCTCTCAACTTCTTTTTAGCGCGCCAACAGTAGGCTTTCCGGTGATTCATCGTCAAGCTCCCAGCACAAATAATTCCGCACTTTGACGCGTTGCGTTGCGCCTCGCCACCTGCGGCCACGTTCGGGCTATCGTGCAGATAGTTTTAAACAATTGACCGGCGACAGCGGCGCTTTGTACAAAGGCGCGCCTGACCGGGAGCACCGGTTCAGGCGCTATCGGTTGTGATTCTTTCTCACGTTTGATTAACGCATAACAATAAACCGGACTTGCCATGCCTCACGCGATGAACACCACGGAAATCTTCCTGATTGCCATGACGATTATCTTCACTGTGCCTTATTTCATCTGGCGCGTTGGAAAAACAGATTACTGGGCGCCGCTGGTGGTGGTGCAGATTATCACCGGTATCCTGCTCGGCCCGGGCATCCTCGGGGCCGCCTTTCCTGACTACTATGCCTTTGTCTTTAATCCTTCCGTGGTTACCGCGCTCAATGGCATTGCCTGGTGGGCGGTGATGTTGTTTGTGTTTATCGCCGGGGTTGAGCTGGATCTCAGCAAAGCCTGGCGCTACAAACGCGAGAGCAGTATCACGGCCGGGCTGGCCTTGGGGGTGCCGCTGGCATTTGGCTGTGCCGCCGGATTGGGCATGTTGATGTTTGATGGCTGGATGGGGCCACAAGGGATGCCCTGGCAATTTGTTTTAGGGGTGGGTATGTCCTGTGCCGTGACCGCTTTGCCGATCCTGATCTTGTTGATGGAGAAGCTGGAGATTCTGCGACAGCCGATTGGCCAGCGCATCCTGCGTTACGCCAGCCTCGATGACATTGCTATCTGGGGTGTATTGGCGCTGATCCTGCTGGATTGGGATCGCGTGGGACGCCAGGGGATGTTCCTGGTGGGTTTTGCGGTGGCGAGCTACCTGTATCGTAAGTTGATGACGGCTATTCCCGAGCGGGATCGTTGGTATGTGGCCCTGGTGTGGCTGGCGATTTGTGGTTTCGCGGGCGACTGGTCGGGCTTGCACTACATGGTGGGTGCGTTTCTGGCGGGTGCGGTGACCGACAGCGACTGGTTTAACCAGGAGGATATGGACAAGCTGCGTCACCATGTGTTGCTGGTGATTATGCCGGTGTTTTTCCTCAGTACGGGCTTGCGAACCAATTGGGATGTGGGCGGCACCATGGTGTTTGTGGCGGCGGCGGTGTTATTGGTGGCGTCGGTGAGCGGTAAGTTGGCGGGAGTGCATCTGGCGGGCCGGATTTTGAAGTGGGAGAAGGGTGAGGCGTCGATCATTGGCTGGTTGTTGCAGACCAAGGCGTTGATCATGATCATCTTTGCGAATGTGTTGTTGGATAAGCAGATTATTACCAGCGAGACGTTTACGGCGCTGTTGTTGATGGCGGTGGCGAGTACGATGTTGACGGTGCCGGTGGTGGCGCCGAAGCTGGAAAGATTGAAGGAAGTTATCTTTCGGTCGAAATAAGCACTTCGCACACCGTTTGGCATTGGGGTGTTTGTTTCGAAAACGCATGAATACATCCCTTTAGCTCCCTCAAGTCATCCCTGACTTGAGGGTTTCGAAACAAACACCCCAATGCCAAACTCACTTCAATGCAAATTCATGTCATTGATGCCTCAATCCCGGATCAGACGAACATAAGGTATAATCGCCGCCTTTTTCACCAGTCAGGCGCGGTTGTTCATGCATTTTATCGTCAAGGTTTTCCCCGAGATCATCATCAAAAGTCCGCCGGTGCGTAAGCGCTTTATCAAGCAGCTGCGCGATAACCTGCGGCGTTTGCTGGCGGATCTGGGGGTGGATATTGATGTGCAGCGCGATTGGGAGAAGATTGAGGTCGTAGCGCCGGGGGCGGATGCGTTGGTGACGGCGCAGGTGGCTGAGGTGTTGGCGCATACGCCGGGAATTGCGAATTTTTCGTTGATCCAGGCTTATCCGCTGGGTGATCTGGAGGATATCTTTCAAAAAACCCTGGCGCATTGGCGCGATGCGCTGGCTGGTAAAACCTTTTGTGTGCGCGTGAAGCGCCATGGCAAACACGATTTCAGTTCGGTGGAAGTGGAAAAATATGTGGGTGGCGGGTTGTTGCATAACTCGCAGGCTAAAGGTGTGGATTTGCACAGCCCGGACATTATTGTTCCATTGGAAATCAAGTGGGAGCGCTTGTTTGTTATCGCGAGCAAAACGCAAGGGTTGGGCGGTTTTCCGTTGGGTGCGCAGGACCCGGTGTTGTCGTTGATCTCCGGTGGTTTTGATTCCACGGTGTCGACGTATTTGTGCATCAAGCGCGGGTTGCGCGCGCATTATTGTTTCTTCAATCTCGGTGGTCGTGCCCATGAAATCGGCGTGAAAGAAGTGGCTTATTATTTGTGGAATAAATACGGCGCTTCGCATCGCGTAAAATTCGTCACCGTGCCGTTTGAAGATGTGGTGCGTGAAATTCTTGAAAAGGTTGAGAATGCCTACATGGGCGTGGTGCTCAAGCGCATGATGTTGCGTGCGGCGGAGCAGGTGGCGGAGTCGCTGGAGATTCCGGCGCTGGTGACCGGTGAAAGTGTGGCGCAGGTGTCGAGCCAGACGCTGGTGAATTTAAACGTGATTGATCGCGCGACGGATATGGTGGTGTTGCGCCCGCTGGCCACGATGGATAAAGGCGAGATCATCGATATCTCGCGCAAGATCGGTACGGAAACCTTCGCCGCCAGCATGCCGGAATATTGCGGCGTGATTTCCGTAAACCCCACCACGCGCGCGAAGTTAGCGCGGGTCGAGGCGGAAGAAGAAAATTTTGATATGGCGGTGCTGCAACGGGCTATCGACGAACGCATTGCACAGAATATCGATGAAATTGTGGACGACCTGAATGCAGATCTGACGGTTCCGATTGTGGCGGATGTCGTCGGTGCGGATCAGGTGGTGATCGACATTCGCCATCCCGATGAAGAAGAAGCGAACCCGCTGAATCTGCTCAATGTCACCATCGAAAAGATTCCCTTCTATTCGCTCAACAAACAATTTCCGCAATTGGATACGAGCAAGCAGTATTTACTCTATTGCCAGAAAGGCGTCATGAGCCAGCTGCATGCGGCCAACCTGAAAGATGCAGGGCACACCAATATTGGTGTTTATCGTCCTGAGCCGAAGAGTGCGTGCGCCATCTAGAAGCCGTCTCAAAAATCAATTGGCGTAAAGCCGCTTTTCCCCTTTTTGAAGTCATGTTATGAGCCAGATGGAAACCCTTACTCCTGCAGGTGCGGTGCTGGGCGAGATACCGCCGGTTGCACCTGCGGTCGATGCCTTTGATCCGACCAAAACTATCGTGCCGGTGATTGGCGCGGTCAGCTTTGTCCATCTGATCAATGACTTGATCCAATCCATCTTGCCGTCGATCTACCCCTTGTTGAAAACCGATTACGCGCTGAGCTTTACCCAGATCGGCATGATAACGCTCGCGTTCCAGATGACGGCGTCGCTGCTGCAACCGGGCATCGGGCTGTATACCGACAAACATCCCAAGCCTTATTTGCTGCCTACCGGCATGCTGTTCACATTGGCCGGCCTGATCATGCTGGTATTCGCCCACAACTTCACCTGGTTGTTGATTGCTTCGGCGATGATTGGCTTGGGGTCTTCGACTTTCCACCCGGAAGCCTCGCGCGTTGCGCGTATGGCATCGGGCGGGCGTTTTGGTTTTGCACAATCGTTCTTCCAGGTGGGCGGCAATGCCGGTTCTGCTTTTGGTCCCTTGCTCGCAGCGGCCATCATTATTCCGCGGGGGCAAGGTGCAATCGGGTGGTTCACGCTGTTTGCGATTGTGGGTTTTATCGTATTGTTTGGGGTCGCCCGCTGGACGATCCGCTCCCATGCATCACTCAAAAGTGTAAAAAAGCACACCCATTTCGCACACTTGTCGCGGGCTCAGGTCATCGGCGCATTAACGGTGCTGGCGCTGTTGGTGTTCTCCAAATACATTTACATGGCAGCCTTTACCAATTACTACACCTTCTACCTGATCGAAAAATTCTCGACGTCTGTTGCCGACGCGCAGCTGTTTTTATTTTTGTTTTTAGCCGCCGTGGCGCTGGGCACTTTTGCCGGTGGCCCGATTGGCGATAAGGTCGGTCGCAAAGCCGTGATCTGGATTTCCATTCTCGGCGCCGCACCTTTCACGCTGCTCTTTCCTTATTGCGACTTATTGTGGACGGCGGTGCTGTCGGTCGTGATCGGGCTGGTTTTATCCTCGGCGTTTTCCGCCATTGTGGTGCTCGCGCAGGAATTGGTGCCCACGAAAATCGGTATGATTTCCGGGATATTTTTTGGTTTGATGTTTGGTATTAGCGGCGTTGCGGCGGCGGGATTGGGCGCCTTGGCCGACGCAACAACCATTGAGCATGTGTTTGATTATTGCGCTTATCTACCCCTCATCGGCATGGTCACTATCCTATTGCCGCGCATGAATCGCCGGTAGGTGGCAGCGAAGCCGCGTGACTTCTTCCGCTTCGCTGCCATTATTCGACTAAAAAATCATCAATAAAACCCTATCTGTCATATCCCCGTCAGCCCGACATGGGTATAATGCGCGGCTTTTTACCGTCCTTCCTTGCCTCAGCTGGCGTCAAATCCTAGCCTCAGCTGGCGCCAAATCCAAGAGAAACAACACTGTGACAGATCAATCCGCTATCGAAAAACTGCGTAATATTGCCATTATCGCCCACGTTGACCACGGTAAAACCTCCATGGTTGACCAGTTGTTGCGTCAATCCGGCACCCTCGACCGCCGCGACGACACCGGCGATCTGATCATGGATAGCAATGACCAGGAACGCGAACGCGGGATTACCATCCTCGCGAAAAACACCGCGATCAAATGGAACGATTACCGCATCAACATCGTGGACACCCCCGGACACGCCGACTTCGGTGGCGAGGTGGAGCGGGTTCTGTCGATGGTGGATTCTGTCTTGTTGATCGTGGATGCGGTGGGCGGACCCATGCCGCAGACCCGTTTCGTAACCTCCAAAGCCTTCGAGCAAGGCTTGAATCCCATCGTGGTCATCAACAAGATCGACCGCCCGGGCGCACGTCCGGAGTGGGTGATCGACCAGGTGTTTGAATTGTTCGACCGTTTGGGCGCCACCGAAGAGCAGCTGGATTTCCCCGTGGTCTATGCCTCGGCGTTGAACGGTGTCTCCGGTACCGATCTGAATGACATCAAAGACGACATGACGCCCCTGTTCCAGATGATCGTCGACAAGGTTAAGCCGCCGGTGGTGGATCTGGACGGTCCGTTCCAGATGCAGATCTCCGCGCTGGATTACAGCAGCTATGTGGGTGTTATCGGTATTGGCCGCATCAAGCGCGGCAGCCTGTCACCCAACCAGCAGGTTGTGGTGGTGGATCACGAAGGCAACCAGCGTAAAGCCAAGGTGTTGCAGGTGATGGGTTACCACGGCCTGCAACGGGTGGAAACCGACAAGGCTTACGCGGGCGATATCGTCTGTATTACCGGGGTGGACAAGCTGGGTATCTCTGACACCCTGTGCAGCCCCGACGCCGTTGAGGCCCTGCCGGCCCTGTCGATTGATGAGCCGACTGTGAGCATGACCTTCCAGGTCAACGATTCACCCTTTGCCGGTAAAGAAGGCAAGTTTGTCACCAGCCGCAATATCAAGGATCGCCTGGAACAGGAACTGATCCACAACGTGGCCCTGCGGGTCAAGCAAGGCGACTCGCCCGATAAATTTATTGTCTCCGGTCGCGGTGAATTGCACCTGTCAGTACTGATCGAGAATATGCGTCGTGAAGGTTTTGAATTGGGTGTGTCGCGTCCGGAAGTGGTGCAGAAAATTGTTGACGGTGAAATTCACGAGCCCTACGAGCAAGTGGTTATCGACGTTGAAGAACATCACCAGGGTTCTGTGATGGAAGAGCTTGGCCTGCGCAAGGGCGAGTTGACCAATATGGAGCCGGATGGCAAAGGCCGTATCAAGCTGGAGTTCCTGTGTCCGTCGCGTGGCCTGATCGGCTTCCGCGGTCAGTTCCTCACCATGACCTCCGGCTCCGGCATCATGACCAGCATCTTCGACCATTACGGTCCGGTCAAAGAAGGTGAAGTGGCCAAGCGTCAAAACGGCGTGCTGGTGTCCATGGTGAAAGGTAAAACCCTCGCCTATGGTTTGCACCCGCTGCAGGATCGCGGTCGCTTGTTCCTCGGCGCCGGTGTGGAAGTGTATGAAGGCCAGATCGTCGGCCTGCATTCACGCGGCAACGACCTGGTGGTTAACCCCACCAAGGCCAAGCAATTGACCAACGTACGCGCCTCCGGTACTGATGATGCACTGACCTTGTCACCGCCGGTTCGTCACACACTGGAACAAGCGCTGGAATTTATTGAAGACGATGAGTTGGTGGAAGTGACGCCGCAAAGTATTCGTCTGCGCAAAAAACTGTTGACGGAAAACGATCGTAAACGCGCTAAAAAATAATTTCTTGCGGTAATGATCATGCCCATTTACGGTCGGTAGTTCGATGCGGTAAATGGGCATTTTTATTGGAAGCCATCTCAAAAGTCGATGCCGGATATCCTGTTTTTCATTTCATTTTTTCTGTTAGGCGCTGTTACTGGCTTGTGCGCCGGGCTTTTTGGTATTGGCGGCGGTGGCATCATGGTGCCGATGCTGACGCTGCTGTTTGCAGCGCATCAATTTCCTGACACGCATCTTGTGCATCTCGCCCTCGGTACGTCCATGGCGGCGATTGTGCCAACGGCGCTGGCAAGCGTACGGGCGCATCACCGACACCGCGCGGTGCTCTGGCCAGTCGTGATCAGGATTGCACCGGGCATTATCCTTGGCACCTTCGCCGCCACCTTTGTGGCGAGTTATCTTCCCGCAGAACCCCTCGCGATTTTCTTTTCCTGTTTTATGGCATGTGTCGCGCTGCAAATGATCCTGGATCGTCGGCCGGCACCAACGCGGCAACTGCCGGCGGCGCCGACACTGGCCGGTGTGGGGGTGGGGATCGGTGGAGTGTCTGCATTGGTCGCCATCGGTGGCGGCACTCTGACCGTGCCTTTTTTAACCTGGTGCAATGTGCGTTTGCCGGTAGCCATTGGCACCTCGGCAGCGGTGGGTGTACCCATCGCCGTGGCGGGTGCGGCGGGATAC
>DATJLH010000254.1:0-43275 GCA_035490615.1 Cellvibrio sp. | reverse complement strand
CCTTATTGCGTTATCCCGGCTACACATTCCTTGGCACCCTGGGCCTTATCGTCGTTATCTATATCGCCTACATGCAATTTAATCACGGGGTAGAATTTTTTCCTGACATTGAGCCAGAAACGGTGCAGCTTCATGTGCGCGCGCGCGGTGATTTATCCATTTATGAAAAAGATCGGGTGCTGAAACGGATTGAAAAACGCCTTGCAAACTATTCTGAAGTGGAAGCCGTTTATGCGCGCAGCTTTGCCATGCCGGACGAGCAAATGGGGACTGATGTCATCGGCGTTTTGCAATTTCAGTTAATTGATTGGCACGAGCGCCGCCGCGCCAAAGAAATTACTGATGCAATGTACGCTGCCGTTGCCGACATACCCGGTATTGTGCTGGAGTTCCGCGAGCAGGAACAGGGACCGGGGCAGGGGAAGCCGGTTCAATTGCGGGTGAGCGCAACCGATCCTGCCTTGATGGATGAAGCCGTAACCCAGGTGCGTAATCTGATGAAAGATATCGGTGGCTTTATCGATATTGAGGATGACCGCACCTTGCCCGGTATTGAATGGCGGATTGAAGTTGATCGCGAAGCGGCGGCGCGGCTTGGTGCTGATGTGCTGACTGTCGGTAATGCGGTGCAGTTGGTTACCAACGGGTTGTTGTTGGCGACTTATCGCCCGGAAGATGCAACCGATGAAGTGGATATTCGGGTACGCCTGCCGGGCGACTGGCGTTCCATCGAGCAGCTCTCACGCTTGACCGTAAACACCACACGCGGGCAGGTTGCCTTACCCTATTTTGTTGATGTGCTGCCCGCACAAAAAACCGGCACGGTACGGCGGGTGGACAGCATGCGCACCACAACGATCCAGGCGGATATTGCACCGGGCGAGCGATTGGACGCTTTATTAGATCAACTGCGCGAAAAATATGATCAATTGCCGGAGGGCGTAGAGATAAGAATTGACGGTGAAGATGCTGACCAGCGTGAGGCTGCACAATTTTTAATGTCAGCATTTTTAATTGCGATTTTTTTGATGGCATTGATTCTGATTATTCAATTCAACAGTGTGTACCAAACGGTATTGGTATTGTCCGCCATTGTATTTTCCACGGCCGGGGTGCTGCTTGGTCTGCTCGTTAATGGACAATCCTTCGGCATTGTGATGGTCGGCATGGGTGTGATTGCGCTGGCCGGTATTGTGGTCAATAACAATATTATTTTGATCGACACCTATAACATTCTGCGCCGTGACGGGATGAGCCCCTATGAAGCTGCACTGGAAACCGGCTGCCTCAGGCTCCGGCCAGTCTTGCTTACGGCGGTAACTACCATTCTCGGTTTAATGCCCATGGTATTGGGCGTTAACGTCAATTTGCTTGAGCCCAGCCTGGGATGGGGTGCGCCTTCCACGCAGTGGTGGACCCAGCTCTCCAGCGCCATAGCCGGCGGCCTTACCTTTGCTACGCTACTCACACTGCTGTTGACGCCGTGTATGTTAATTCTGGGTGCGCGATTCCTTAAGCGTTGATATTATGCCGCTTCTTTTTAACATCGCTATAAGGAATAGATTAACCATGGCAACCTTCAGACTCGATTTCAAAGTACGTGATTATGAGTGTGATATTCAGGGCATTGTTAACAATGGCGTTTATCAAAATTATCTTGAACATGCGCGTCACGAATTCCTGTTGGAGCGCGGTGTCAATTTTGCCGAGCTGGCAGCGCAGGGCGTTAACCTGGTGGTCCTGCGTGCGGAATTGGATTACAAATGGCCATTAAAAAGCGGCGATGAATTTTATGTGGATGTTGTGGTAGAACAATCATCGCGGGTTAAATTTGATTTTGTACAGAATATTTACCGTAAATCAGATGACAAGCTATGCCTGAGTGCGCGAATTACCGGTACCTCGCTCAATGAACGTGGACGCCCCTTTGTGCCCGACGCTGTCGCCGCGTTGTTTAGCGAGGCAAATACCCCTATCTGAACGGGCTATATCCTCTTGGTTTCCTTATTGTCCCCATTGCTGCTGTTGCCGTAACTGCTTCTTGGTGAGGAGTGTACGAATGAATACCGAGATCAAGCAATATCTGGTGATCACCGGTAATTATTGGGCCTTTACCCTGACCGATGGGGCATTGCGCATGCTGGTGGTGCTGCATTTCCATCAGTTGGGCTATAGCCCTTTACAGATTGCTGGATTGTTTTTGTTTTATGAAATCTTCGGCGTAATTACCAATTTAATCGGGGGCTACCTCGGCGCACGCATTGGTTTGAACCGCACCATGAATATTGGTTTAGCGCTGCAAGTTGTCGCGCTACTGATGCTCGCTGTACCTTCCGCGATGTTGACTGTGGTGTGGGTGATGGCAGCCCAGGCGTTATCCGGTATTGCTAAAGACCTCAATAAGATGAGCGCAAAAAGCTCGATTAAATTGTTAGTGCCGGGCGATCAGCAAGGGCAGTTATTTAAATGGGTGGCTTTACTTACCGGGTCTAAAAACGCACTAAAAGGCGTTGGATTTTTTCTCGGTAGCGCCTTGTTGGCGATGATTGGTTTTACCGGTGCCGTTGTTGCAATGGCGGCCGCTCTACTGATTATCTGGCTGGCCAGTTTGATTCTATTAAAAAAAGATTTGGGCAAAGCCAAAGCGAAACCCAAGTTCAGCACCTTGTTTTCCAAAAGTCGTGCCATTAACGTCTTGTCGGCCGCGCGATTGTTTTTATTTGGCGCACGGGATGTGTGGTTTGTGATTGCTTTGCCGGTATTTCTCAGTAGCCAGTTAGGTTGGAGTTTTTGGTGGGTGGGCGGTTTTCTGGCGGCGTGGGTAGTTGGTTACGGCATTGTGCAATCCATTGCGCCACTGTTGATTAAACGATCCCCATCTGCTTCGCCCGGCGGATCTGAAGCCTTGTTATGGGCAATCGTGCTGACCATTATTCCTGCGGCAATTGCGTTGGGGTTGCAAGCGGGATTGTCTGTAACCATTGTATTAATGGGTGGCTTGTTAGCATTTGGTGTGGTTTTTGCGATTAACTCATCCTTGCACAGTTTTCTGATTGTGAGTTACGCCAAAGAAGATGGCGTCTCCCTGGACGTGGGGTTTTATTATATGGCTAACGCTGCAGGGCGTTTGTTGGGAACCTTGTTGTCGGGATGGGTTTATCAGGCGGCTGGCCTTACAGCCTGCTTGTGGGCTTCAGCATTATTGATAGGATTGGCGGCGCTTATTTCGGTGGCCTTGCCCAAAAATACTGTGCCGACGAAAGTTTAAACCGCAACAGATAGCCCCCAACCAGCAAAGTCACAAGCAATCACAATATAGATACTCATGGCACGTCGGGACATAGATGACGAGCCATCCCCACCACCTACGCGACAACCGCAACCACTTTAATTCAACAATAAAGTGCCCCGCATAGCGGGGCATTCAATTAATAATCCAGCATTATTTGGCGTAATTTAGCACGGCAATATAATGCATCTCGGTCAGCTGGTTGTTCACTAATCCTGGTATGAACCTGGTTTGTTTTAACGCGGTTTCAACAACAGCCGCGTCACGCTTGCCTTTTCCCCGGGCATCTAGCGTGCTGACACTGGCTACATCCCCATTGGTTTTTACTGTTCCGATAACGCGGGTAAGACGCCCTTTATTAAAGAAAGGCTTACCCTGAGCCCACGTATTTTGCGAATATCCGCTAAACCAATCTTGTTGATCGAGGCGTTCCTGTGGGGCTACATAATTATATCCGTGCTGAGCCTGTAAGGTACCGAGATTAGGCAGCATTAAAATATCGGGCTGATCACCAGTGCGGGAATACACCACGCGGAATTGTACGCGGACAGGAACAGCTTGATCGTCAATTCTGGCGGGCACAAAAGAGACACTATCAAGAGCATCCAGAGTTTGTTGGCGCAAGTTAGCAACCTCATTATCCTGATAACACAGTGTATTGCTGATCATGCCGGATGTAGCAACATCGGTTTGGCAGTAAACAGCTATAGTTGTAAAGCCACCTTCGAAAGTATCCGGGAGATTAACTTTTGCGGTAAGTTGACTGACGGCATCGCCAAACTGCGCAGGGGTATAAGTCTCGGCGCTACTGGAGAAGGGCAGAACAGCTGCAATGATAGTCAAAGCACTGAGCATTTTTTTATAAAGAGTAGTTTGCATAGGTCCTCCTCAAAACGGGTATAAGAGCATGCTATGTCGTTAATAAACGCTTGGATGCCCCATTTATGGGATCTGTTCGCGCCAGAAGAGGGCGTTAAACGATCTTGTTATAAGAGTAACAGCTGCAAATCATACTATTGTTAATAATTCATGACATTTTAGAAACAATTGAAAATATATTTTTCTATCGAAATACGATTATTAATTATTCGATTAAATTGAAATAAAAGTGTCATATTTCGTATGGAAGGTTAGGGCAAGCGAGAGGAATAACAAAAAAAGGCCGCTCAAGGAGCGGCCAAGAAGCGGAAGCCAAAAAAATCAATTCTTAGAATGAGTAACGCAAGTCCAAACTGAAACTCGTGCCCACATCCTGTTCCAGAATAGTTACGTTTTGCCCTTCACTATTAACCTGTTCAAAAGTTCTTGTCTCATCGAGAATATTGCCCACTTTCAGTTTTGCCGTCAGAGACTCTGTTGGGAAGAATGAATAAACAATATCCAGAGAGTTGAAGGGTTTCTCATAAGCATCTTCGTGACCATCCTGGCGTGCCGCATAGTAAATCCGCTCGCCAAAGACGTTATAAACCAGTGAAACGCTGTGCATACCATTATCAGAGTCGTAGCCGAGCTGGGTATTGGCTACGTAGTCTGACTGGCCGGTCATCTGACGAACCGGATTGGTATATCCCTGATCAGTGGGAGACTCAATCTCAGAATCTGATAAGGTCACATTAGCTGACACGAAAAAGCCTGCCCCAATATCTTTCAGACCTTCGAACTCAGCACCGAAAATCTCACCAGCTTCAGCGTTGTAGAAGGTCAACTGAATGTTGTCGTCGGAACCCGGCTCGCGACTTTGTTCAATCGGATTCGCAACATCCTTATAGAACAGGGTCACAGTGAAATTATCACCATTGTCATAAAACCATTCTGTACGGATTTCAAAGTGATCGATATCAGAAGGTTCAAGGAGCGGATTACCTTTGACTTGTACATCCAGATCTGGATCTATGTAATAGACCTCAGAGACTTCCCGTAAATCAGGGCGAACCAATGTTTGTGCAAAACTGGCGCGTACCTGGAAGTCCTGCGTCCCCATAAAGCCCTGATTCATGTAGGTCAGTGCTAAAGAGGGATACCAGCCATCATCACGAATAGCAAAACGTTGGTCTTCGTCCTGAATGGCGTCAATCAAATCTTCTATGTGTTGTCCGGTGTAATCCAGAAGGTCCAGTGGCAGAAGTGCCTGACGGTAATCTTCATAGCGAGCCCCGCCTGTCAGACGCCAGGTTTCATTCCATTTAATATCAACCATACCGTAAGCGGCATCTGTCATTTGGGCAGCAATATAACTCTCCGTTCCCAAGCCTCCACCCATTGTCAACTCAAAAGGGTTATTGAGATCAGACAGGGTTGCATTGGTTAATACGGAACCTGGCGTACCGCTGAGTACGCTACCGCTAACACCGATAGCGTCGATGTTGGCAGTGTACCCATAGTACTCGCGAGTTTTGTCGTTGTAGTTGTAACCAGCAGACAAAGTAATTTCTGTGTTATCGAAGAACAGAGGAACATCAATATTCCCCCCATAACTTTCCACGTCATCTTGCAAATTCAGGAAAGCAAAAGCAGCTGCGGCTGAAGTAGAAAAAAGTTGAGTACTAACAACCTCTCCAGTTCCCGGATCAAGCTGATTGCTGCCTTTCACTGTTGTTCTGCCGGGAATATTGGTTTCTACAGAGGAATCTGAATAAAACCAGTCGACATTAATGGTTCCCAAAGTATTGCCGGCCAATTGATCAAACTTGTGTTCACCGAGAACCTGATAGACTTCCAATTCACGCTCTTCGTAGCGAGTTATGTAATCTATAAGTTGACGGTTATCACTGGCGCGATTATTGGCATCATGTCCTGCCTGGATCTGTGCTTCATCTTCTGTGATGTCAATTTTGTAAGCATTCAACTCCAGATCATGCATATCCTGAAAATTCAAACCCATGTTGAAGCTGATTAATTCGCGCGTTTCTTCAATAGTACGATCAACTTGAGTATAAATTTCTTCGGGGTTCCCAATACCTTGGCGAAATTGGTTTTTATTGCGTACTTCCTGATCATGGGAAGCGTTTACAACAGCACCAAGCCTCCAATCGTCACCGATATCCCAGGAGTTACCAAGGGCTACAGCGCCGTTGATATCTAATGGATTGGATTTTTCTTCGATTTCAATGTTGCGATTCAGGCTGAGCATCAATTCACGGTTGATTTGTCGTGCTTGAGTCACCTGGTCTGCAGTTGGAGAACCACCGTCGTTATCGATGATGTCGATAATGCCGTTGACATTAATGCGCCCTTGATAAGTATCGAGGGCAGTGTCAATGGCGCTCGGGAGGCCATCAACAGACCCCCCACTAGGGTAACTTAAACCATCACTGGAATTATCTGAATTGGTTCCTGTGCCGATGGACATTTCAAATACGAATTCTTCCGGAATACTTTTGGTTCGAATATCAACATTACCGCCGCCGAAATGAGCGGGTAGATCGGGTGAATAAGACTTTTGTACTTTTAAACTTTCAACTATAGAAGAGGGAATAATATCCAGTGGTAATACATTACGGGTTAATTCAGGGGAGGGGACAGCCGCGCCATTTAATTGGACACTTGAGTAGCGCTCTCCCAAGCCACGAACATATACATACTGATTGTCTTTGACTGTTACACCGGGAACACGTAACAGAGCCATAGCTACATCTGAGTCACCGGCACGTGCAATTTGATCCGCGCCAAGTATATCCGCCGAGAAAGCCTGTTCAATGCGCTGCTCGATCACCGACTGAGCGCCGCTCTTCAAGCGACCGCTGACAATCATTTCTTCAATAACCGGAGCAACAATTGGTGACGCAACGGGTGGCTCTTGCTCCTGTGCGCTGGCAGCGTTACCGGTACACATCGCAATAGAGGCGGCGGTAATAGCCAATCCCAATTGACGCTGCTTTGTGTTTAATTTACGCATGATAAAAACCTTTTCAAAACAGGTTGATATTGTGGCGCTGGCTATTTAGCAATGAGGCGCCCGCAGGCGCCTCATCGGGTTTAACCAGCAACATGACTGCCTGATCAATTGTGTGTTACTCGCCCAGGCCTACAGTCCAACCTGCGGTCCAATCGTTATCTGCAGATACCGCACCGATGAAGTTGACGCTCTCGAAGAAGCTGCTGTCACCTTCATCGCCCAGTGCAGGCGCCGCATCCGCTTCAAAGTCATCACTTAAACGGGTTACGTCGAACACCGGGATATTAATAGCGTTGGTATTACCGTCAGCAAAAGCGGCTGCTGTTACATAGGCTCTTGGATTATCAGCGAGACCTTCAATGATGGTTACTGGCAAGGAGCCTGTATCGGTACCGTCAACGATCACGTTGTTGGCGTTAGGTGCTGTTGCCAACCATGTTGAAAAACTAAATGCGGCGTTCGCAGCATTCACACCTTGTTTCAAGGCCTCAGTACAAGCTACGAAGTTGCTGGCGGCGGCAGAGTAACCAGCTTCAGCGTAATCGATAGTTTGCGGACCGTCAGAGTCAATGATTTCAAAACATTCATTGGAAGACATGTCAGCAGTGCTAGAGGTTACGATAGAATTATAGAGTTCGAAGATGGCGCCTTCGCGGAATACCATGCCCTCTGAACTACCTTTGGATGAAGGAAATTCTCCATCGCCTTCGTTAACAAAAGAGGTTACGCAGGTGAGGTTTGAAATCCGGCCCTTGGTCAACGGTACCAGGTCATCAGCACGACCTTCACCAGTATTATCTGCTTCAATACAGTTGTTGGCACCGGACGGATGGACAGCAAGAGCAAACTGAATGTCGCCTACCCAGCCTTCAGAGAAGTCAAAGGTGTCGTCACCTACGTTTACACCAACAACATATTTCAAGTCGACAGCGCCACCGAACATTTCGAAGCCGTCGTCTTGTGTAGTATAGGTCTGCACGTATTCGATGGTGGTACCTGAACCTACGGCATTCAATGTCAAGCCATTCAGTTCGCTACCATCAACAACTTCATAGCCTGCGTGTTTGATAACGACGTAACGCAGTGTGCCGGAGTTTTCAGCATTGTTATTACCGCCGTAAGTAGCTGGACGACCTTCGGAGGTTACATGACAGCCATGTGGATTATCACCAACAGGGAGACGTTGAGCATCGCTACACTTGTTGGTCAACCCGTTACCGTTAATTTGTACGCCGCCCCATAAACCGCGGTCGCCTTCAGTTGCATCATTGTCGCGCAAGTCTTGTACCGCACTGAAGATAATCGGGGCATCAGCTGTACCTTCGGCAACAATGCGTGAACCCCGAGCAATACGCACATAATCGTTGCTTCCTGAAAACGCAATTCTTGCACCTTCTTCGATACTCAGTGTTGGACCTTCACCGTTTTGCGGAACTCTTACACCTGCCGCTGCAGCGTTGCTGTCAACGTCTTCACCGACAAACAAGCTGTCAGCAAAAATATGAATGCCGTTATCAGCCAAAGCCGGGATAAATAAATCTTCGGTGATTGGACGAGAATCGCTTACGAAACTAGCTGGGTAAGTACAGTTGCCATCAGCAAACGCGCCGATAAACTCCTGGCCACCGGAAGTGTATTTGGCACAAGGATTTTCTGTGGTATTACCGCCACCACCATTGTTAATAGTATTGTTTGAATCAGTAACTGTATTGCTTGGATTCAGTTCTATGTCACCACCGCCGCAGGCGACCAGTGCTGCAGTCAGCGCATTGAGTGCAATCAGTGTCTTGATTTTCATATCTAACTCTCTTTAGTTGTAAGCGAATTGTTAAAAGAAGGTCTTGATGGTCAAATGCGCAGCGTGATGAGGGACACATCAATAGAGCGCATGCTTATTCCTGTTTTAGTTGTAATGCGCACATGATTGGTTAGGAATATGAAATTTAGGTGACAGCTTTGTTAAACTTTTATTGCGGTTGTTTTATGTGTCATGGGAACCGAAATTACAGGCCGTTGGAAGTTAGGAGCTGCTTACGGGGGTCGGCAGAAGGAAGAAACTGACGTTGAAGATGGAGAGTTTTATGACAGTATCAGGCGCAGAACTTTTGGTATCGAATACAGTTTTTCATCATTGTGAAATAAAAATTTGAGGCACGTTATGTCAGTTAAACGCTATCGGATCAGAGAGCATGGCGATGAGTCAGTCTTACATCTGGAGCTATCAGCGCTTCCCGACCCAGCCCCCCACCAGGTCCGCATCCGCCACACCGCCATCGGTGTGAACTTTATCGATATCTATCACCGCCGCGGTTTATACCCGCTCAGCTTACCGAGTGGTATCGGCCAGGAAGCGGCGGGTATCGTTGAGGCGGTGGGCGCGGGTGTTTCCCGTTGGCGTGAGGGGGATCGGGTAGCTTATTGCCAGGGCGCGCTGGGTACTTATGCAGAAGCGAATGTGGTGGATGCCGATCGCCTTGTCGCTTTGCCAGACTTTATCTCTGACGAACAGGCGGCGGCTGTGTTGCTTAAAGGGCTGACGGCTGCCTATTTGTTGCATCACACCTTTCCGGTACAAGCCGGTCAGACTGTGCTTTGGCATGCCGCTGCTGGTGGCGTGGGCTTGTTGGCCTGCCAATGGGCGAGCCATTTGGGCGCACGGGTTATCGGCACGGTGGGTTCACCGGAGAAGGCTGAGCGGGCAGCCTCCCGAGGTTGTGCCGAGACGATTCTTTACCGTGAGGAGGATGTGGCCAAGCGGGTCAGGGCGCTGACCGGCGGGGAGGGTGTGCCGGTGGTTTATGACTCTGTCGGCAAGGATACCTTTGCGGCATCGCTGGATTCCCTGGCTACGCGGGGCATGTTGGTCAGCTTTGGTAATGCCTCCGGCGCAGTGCCGGATTTCAGCCCGCTATTACTCGCCCAAAAGGGGTCGCTCTTCCTGACCCGTCCAACACTGGGACATTATGCGCGCACGCCCGCTGAGCTCCAGGCGCTGGCGCAGTTGTTATTCGATGCCATGGAGAAGGGCTGGCTGCAGGTGGATATTCATCAGCGCTATCCTTTGGTCGAGGCAGCCCGTGCGCAGCGCGAACTGGCGGGGCGCCAGACGCTCGGTTCAAGCATCCTGGTACCCTGACCCCATTATCAGCGCGCGACCAATCGTGTATAACTGCGCCTATCAATCAACAAGTTGGACCCACTATGCCCTCAGGTTTCGGTAACAAGCTGGTCATCGCTATTTCATCGCGTGCGCTGTTTAATCTGGATGACAGCCATCAGGTCTATATAAAGGAAGGATTAGAAGCTTACGCCCGGCACCAGATCGAGCATGAAGATGATGTCTTGCTACCGGGCGATGCCTTTCCCATGGTGAAAAAACTGCTACGGGTTAACGAGCGCCTGGGTGGCGATCCGCGCGTGGAGATCATCCTGCTGTCCCGCAACAGCGCCGATACAGGGCTGCGGGTATTCAATTCCATCGAGCACTACGGCCTGACCATCACCCGCGCGGCATTTTGCGGTGGAGTTTCACCTTACCGTTACGCCTCGGCATTTGGCTGCCATTTGTTCCTGTCAACGGATGGAGAGGACGTGCGTCAGGCGTTGAACCACGGGATGGCTGCCGCCACCCTGATTGCCTCCAAGAACAAAGCCGAGCATGAAGACGAACTGCGTTTTGCGTTCGATGGCGATGCAGTGCTCTTTTCGGATGAGGCTGAACAAATATATAAAAAACAGGGTCTTAGCGCCTTTACTGAAAGTGAAAAGTTATCTGCAAAGCAGCCCTTGAGTGGCGGGCCTTTCAAGGAGTTTTTGACCGCGTTGCAGGGTTTGCAGGCTGAATTCAGCGGCGATATCTGCCCGATCCGTACAGCCCTGGTGACAGCGCGTTCTGCCCCCGCCCATGAGCGGGTTATCCGGACCCTGCGGGCCTGGAATATCCGGATTGATGAATCGCTCTTTTTGGGTGGGCTGGCTAAGGGGCCATTCCTCAAGGCTTATGGCGCCGATGTATTTTTTGATGACCAGCGGATGCACTGTGATTCGGCCAGCGAGCATGTGGCTACCGGTCATGTTCCGCACGGAATTGCTAACGAACCGCTGCAATAAGTAGCAAATCGAGACCGGTTCTACAAAAACTATTAAATTTCTGGATATAGTCTAAAGTTATAGAAAGTCGGCTGTGTTAGCCGTCAATCTGAATTGAATTGGCAAAGTGTAAAATGCCAACTATTCTGTAGGCGAATAATGCAATTAATTTTTATAACACGAGTCCTTTTGTATAACTGCACGCGTATTACGGGTGCGGTGACAAGAACTACCCACAACATCTAACTAAGAAGAGGGGCCATCTGGAGGGCTTATGAAGCTTCAACAACTCCGTTATATATGGGAAGTAGCCCATCACGACCTTAACGTGTCAGCTACGGCCCAAAGCCTGTATACGTCTCAGCCAGGGATCAGCAAACAGATACGTTTGCTGGAGGATGAGCTGGGCGTAGAGATTTTTTCTCGTAGCGGTAAACACCTGACGCGTATTACTCCGGCAGGTGAGGCGATCCTCAAGACCGCCGGGGAGATTCTGCGTAAGGTCGAAAGCATCAAGCAGGTCGCCCAGGAGTTCAGTAACGAGCGCAAGGGCAGCCTGTCCATCGCCACCACCCACACTCAGGCGCGTTATGCCTTGCCGCCGGTGATCGGGGCGTTCATCCGCCAGTATCCGGAGGTATCGCTGCATATGCACCAGGGTACTCCCATGCAGATTTCCGAGATGGCCGCCGATGGCACCGTCGACTTCGCTATCGCAACCGAAGCCATGGAGCTGTTCAGCGACCTGATCATGATGCCGTGCTACCGCTGGAATCGTTGCATTGTGGTACCCAAGAATCACCCGTTGACCCAGATTTCCCATCTCACCCTGGAAGACGTGGCCAAGCACCCCATCGTGACTTACGTGTTTGGTTTTACCGGTCGCTCCAAGCTGGATGAAGCCTTTATCAACCGCGGCCTTGCACCCAAGGTGGTGTTCACAGCGGCGGATGCGGACGTCATCAAGACCTATGTTCGCCTGGGGCTGGGGATCGGTATTATCGCCAAGATGGCCTACAGCGAATCCGTGGATTCTGATCTGGTGGCGCTGGATGCCAGCCATTTGTTCCAGAGCAGCGTTACCAAGCTGGGCTTCCGGCGCGGGACTTTCCTGCGCGGTTTCATGTATGACTTTATCGAGCGCTTCGCTCCGCACCTGACCAAAGACATTGTCAACGAAGCCTTCAACCGCCACTCCAAAGCGGAACTGGACGAGTTGTTCGAAGATATTGACTTGCCGTCCTATTAATCAGGTTTAAATAAGTCCAACCGGACTTGGTTCTTTTTAAAGCCGGACATTGTCCGGCTTTTTTATACCTTTCAAAAACTTACCCGTCTTTTTTAATGTTGATTCGTTAATTTTTTCTAATCATGTCAAAAAATAATTGTACAAGCTTATTGCTTTGTACAACTTTTTTCGCTAAAACTTATACAACGTATTTAAACTTGTATAGGTTTTTTGTGACCAAAATTCCCGTAGGTGTCAGCGAATGTCTGTTAGGCGAGCCCGTCCGGTTTGATGGGGGGCACAAGCACAACCGCTACCTGACTGAGGTGCTGGGGCAATACATGGCCTTTCGCCCCGTCTGCCCGGAGGTGGCTATTGGCCTGGGTATTCCCCGCAAGCCGATTCGTATCGTGGCGACTGACCGGGGCTCGCGTATTCTGGGCGTGACCAATCCTGACCTGGATGTGACCGAGGCGCTCGCTGCCCAGGCAGACCTGGCGGCTGCGGCGATGCCGGATATCTGCGGCTATGTGTTTATGCAGAACTCGCCCAGTTGCGGCGTCTTCGACATGAAGCGTTATGGCACCAATGGCCATCCGCTGGATAACAAAGGGCGAGGCGCGTACGCCGAGCGTTTGATGGCGTTGATGCCCTTACTGCCGGTGGAAGAGGCCGGGCGTTTGAATGACCCCGGGCTGCGCGATAACTTCATTACCCGCGTGTTTGCCTTTCACGATTGGAAGTGCTCTGTCGCTGCCGACCCAAGTCCCAAGAAACTTATCGATTTCTACTCCCGCTACAAATACCAGGTAATGGCGCATCACGTGCTCAGCTACACCGCGCTGGGTAAGTTGCTCTCGGATTTATCCGGGCGTGAGATCCGTGATGTCTGCGACGAATTTATTGCCATGTTTATGGGGGCTTTGGGCCATATCGCCAACCGCAAAGGCAATACCAACACCATGATGCATCTGCGCGGTTACCTGAAAGGCTTATTGAAGCCTGAAGAAAACGCCGAGCTGGATCGGTTGATCAAGTCTTACCAACTGGGCGAAGTCCCGCTGGTGGTTCCGCTGACCTTGCTCAAACACCATCTGATGAAGGTGGATAATCCTTACCTCAAGCAACAAACCTTTTGGGCACCGCATCCGGAAAAACTCGGGTTGCGTAATGCCATCGTCAATAATTTGTAATTGAAGCCCGTTATGAACATGCAAGAACCCGATACATCCGTCCTTTTGCCGATCCGTGAAATCTCCCGGCTTACCGGTGTCAACACTGTCACCCTGCGTGCCTGGGAGCGGCGTTATGGATTGTTAAAACCCACGCGCACCGAAAAAGGCCATCGGTTATATAGCCATGATGATGTGCAGCGCGTAAAGACCATTCAATCCTGGCTGGTGCGCGGGCTTGCCATTAGCAAAGTGAAAGGCATCCTGAACAGTGAAACAGCGGATGATGCCGAGGCCGGGATTGACAGTGTCTGGCTGGAGTACAGCGCGCGTATTGAAACTGCACTCACCCAGTTAAATCGTGCCGCGTTGGCCGGTTTGTTAAACGAATTGGTCGCGTTGTATCCCGCCGAAATTATTGCCGATCAATTGCTGGCCCCTGTACTGGAAAAATTGCAGATTGCAACGGAATACGGTGCCCGCACCAAGCTGGCTTTTCTGCACAGCCTGGTGCTGGAGCACTTTTATTTTGGCCACTACCGGCAACGTCAGACGGCGAAGGGAAAACGTGTATTGGTGGTAAATCTCAATGCGGACGACAGCGATATTTTACCGCTGATCCTGAATTACAGTTTGCTCGTAAACACCTTCCAGGCGGAGTACATCGGCTACCTGCCTTTACCGGAATTAGTGTTTGCGGTAGAGCAAACGGGTGCGGAAGGGGTGGTACTTTACAGCGACTCGGCAATCCATCTCGGCAATCTCCGTCAGCAGTTACTGGAATGGCAGCAGATCCTGATGATCCCCGTTTTTGTCGCCGGCAAGATTACCCGCATGTTCATCGAGGAGCGCAATGTTATCCAACATCTTATGGCCGGCGACAATCTGCAGGCCGTCCTCGCCACCCTCACGCAAACATTCACTGAACAATAACCTTGGGGCGCCTTGCTATGACCAGCCGTATCGTTCAACAAGTGCAGCAACTCTACAGTCGCTTTGACGAAAGCATTATTCCTGCGATGTCCGATGTCTATCGCGCGGATATTGTCTTCCAGGATCCCTTGCAACGGGTCGAAGGGTTGGGCGAGGTTACCCGCTACTTCGCGGGTATGATGAACAATTTGCAGGAATGCCGCTTTGAGTTTGGCCAGGTTATTGATATGGCGTCTGACCAAAAACCCGGCGTGTATCAGGCAGTGCTGTTCTGGACGATGCATTATCGCCATCCCAAACTCGCTGGCGGAAAACGGTTGAGTGTGAGTGGCAACAGCCACATCAAATTTCAGGACAAGGTGTTTTACCACCGCGATTATTACGATGCGGGCGCCATGTTATACGAGCACCTGCCGGTCTTGGGGTGGGTGATTCGTCACATCAAAAAGCGCACGGAGGCTTAAGATGAAAACCCTGGTTTGGCTGCGCCACGATTTACGTCTGGAAGATAATCCGGCCCTCTACCGCGCCAGTGAATCGGGTGAAGGCGTGGTGGCGGTTTATCTGCTGTGTGCCGAGTACATCGAACGCCACACGATAGCACCGGTGAGACTGGATTTTATTCGCCGTCATCTACAGATTCTGGCTCCACAATTAGCGGCCTTGAATATACCGCTGGTGACCATAGCAGTTGATAGTGCGACAGAAATTCCCGAGCGCTTGTTACAGCTTGCGCATGAGCACCATTGCGAACAACTTTTTTTTAACGCGGAATATCCGCTCGATGAATTAAACCGGGATTGCGCAGTCGCCGACCATTGCCGTGCGCAGGGCATGACGGTCAAACGCTTTCATGATCGCGTGATTGTGCCGCCGGGTATGTTGCGCAATGGCCAGGGCGAGCCCTATAAAGTGTTTACGGCGTTCAAAAAGAAATGGCTGCAAACCGTTATGCCGCTGACGTTGCAACCGCTACCTGCGCCACAGAAGCAGACGGACACCCAGGCGTTCACGCCGCCGGATATCAACGCATTATTCAAACCCTTTGCGCAACGTGACCTGCAGGCATTATGGCCTGCCGGCGAAGCAGAAGCGCGCCGCCGGCTGCATCAATTTGTCGAGCAAGACCTGCACGATTACCAGAAAGAACGCGATTTCCCTGCCCACGAAGGCACCTCAACCTTATCGCCTTATCTGGCGGTGGGCGCTATTTCACCACGCCAATGTGCCGCCGCTGTATTGGCGGCAAACAATGGTGAGTGGGATACCGGCAGTGAGGGTGCGCGTTGTTGGTTGGGCGAGATTATCTGGCGCGAGTTCTACCAGCATGTGGTAGTGGATTACCCCTGGGTATGCAAACACCAGGCGTTACAACGGCATACGGAGGCGTTCCCCTGGCGCAAAGACCCTGAGGCTTTTCAGGCGTGGTGCGATGGCAAAACCGGTATTCCCCTCGTGGACGCTGCCATGTTGCAACTAAAAGCCACCGGTTGGATGCACAACCGTTTGCGCATGGTGGTGGCCATGTTTCTCACCAAAAACCTGCAAGTTGATTGGCGCCTTGGCGAGCAATACTTTATGTCGCAGCTCATCGATGGCGACTTTGCTGCAAATAATGGCGGTTGGCAGTGGAGTGCATCCACGGGCACCGACGCCGCACCGTATTTCCGCATTTTTAATCCCATCAGCCAATCAGAACGTTTTGATCCCCAAGGTGAATTTATTCGTATTTACTTACCGGTATTGAAACACTTATCCAATAAACAGATTCACAGTCCGCCGCCCACGTCAGGTTATCCCTTGCCCATTGTTGATCTGGCGGAAAGTCGTAAACACACCATTGCGTTGTTCAACAACCTTGGCGCAGCGTAGATGGAGCAGGGTATGGCCATGACAGAATTGCCGTTAAAAATCTGGGTCACCGGTGCATCAACCGGCATCGGTGCCGCGCTGGCTCGCAAGCTCCTGCTCCAGGGGAATGAGGTGATTGTAACGGCGCGCAACCTGGCCAACCTGCAGCCCTTGTTGAAGGAATTTCCCGATCGATGCAAGGCGGTGGTGGTTGACCTGAGTGATAAGGAGGCCCTGGTTGCTGCGGAAAAATCCTTACATGATCAGGTAGGTTATCTGGATACTCTGATCATTAATGCCGGCACTTGCGAATACGTGGACGTGAAGCACTTTAACAGTGAATCCTTTGCTACCGTCATGGATATCAATTTTACCGGTGCGGTACACACGCTGGAGCTGGCCTTGCCGTTTCTGCGTCGCTCACCCAATCAGCCTTATATCCTCGGTGTATCGAGTATGGCCACTGTGTTGCCGATGCCGCGCAGCGAAGCCTACGGTGCATCCAAAGCCGCCCTGGAGTATTTGCTGGAATCCCTGCGTGTGGATTTGGCAGCGGAGGGAATAGATGTGTCTATTGTTCGTCCCGGTTTTGTCAAAACGCCGTTAACGGATCGCAATGATTTTGCCATGCCGTTTATCCAGACACCGCAACAAGCAGCAGATGAAATAGCGTATGGCATGGCGCGGCGTAAATGGATCATTCAGTTTCCCTGGCAGTTGGTCAGTATTATGACGTTATGCAGTTGGTTGCCGATGCGTTGGCAAACCGCTTTGTTGAAAAAAATGTCCCGTAATAAGGTGTAAATCAGATGGTGCAAAACTCGGGTCATGTAAAACAGATTGCTGTGGTCGGCTCCGGCATCAGTGGATTATTGTGCGCGCATTTACTCAGTCGCCATCACAAGGTCACGGTGTTTGAAGCGGAGGCCGATATTGGCGGTCACACGGCAACGCGTGAGGTGGTGGTCGCAGGTAAACGCTATGCGATCGACACCGGCTTTATCGTCTTTAATGATCGCACTTATCCGAACTTTATAAAATTAATGTCCCGTTTGGGCGTCGTGAGCCAGCCGACACAAATGGGTTTCAGTGTGAGTTGCCAGGCCAGCGGTTTTGAATACAGCGGTACCTCCCTGAATGGTGTGTTTGCCCGGCGACGCAATCTGGTCAATCCCAGGCATTGGCGGATGTTGCAGGAAATCCTGCGGTTCAATCGCGAATGCACCCGGTTGCATGAAGTCGGGGGCATTGATAGCAATCAAACGCTGGGTGATTTTTTGCGTGCTGGTGGTTACAGTGAGTTTTTCCAGCGCTATTACATATTGCCCATGGTTTCTGCGATATGGTCTTCCGGTCTGGACACGGCGGCGGCCATGCCGTTGTTGTTCTTTATCCGTTTTTTTCACAACCACGGCCTGCTGACCGTCACCCAGCAACCACAGTGGTACACCATCAAAGGCGGATCAAAAACCTATCTCGAACCATTGACCAAAACCTTCAAGGGTTCTATCCATGTGAATGCACCGGTGCAGTGGGTAAAGCGTCATGACGACGGTGTTAGCTTATACACCGCTGCCCACGGACAGCAGCATTTTGATGAAGTGGTCTTTGCTTGCCACAGTGACCAGGCGCTGGCGATCCTGCTCGACCCGACGCAGGATGAAAGCGATATTCTTTCTGCGATTCCCTACAAAATGAACGATGTCTGCCTGCATACCGACACGCGACTGCTTCCCGGCTCGAAACTCGCCTGGGCCAGTTGGAATTATCTGTTGCTTGATGGTGCTGATGCCGACGCGGCCGCCTTGACCTACAACATGAATATCCTGCAACGCCTGGAAAGCGATATCACTTTTTGTGTCAGCGTGAATGCTAACGCCGTGATTAATCCTGACAAGATCCTGGGGCAATATCGTTACAGCCATCCGGTATTTACGCTAGCCAGCGTCGCCGCCCAGCAGCGTTGGGCGGAGATCAGCGGAAAACAACACACGCATTATTGCGGCGCCTATTGGCGCAACGGCTTTCATGAAGACGGTGTGGTGTCAGCCTTGAATGTGGCGCGTATGCTGGGCGAGGAATGGTAAATGTTCAGCGCAATTTATCAGGGTAGCTTGCGGCATCGGCGCTTTTACCCAAAAGCCCATGCGTTTACCTATGACTCGACGCTATTTTATATCGACCTTGATGAGCTGCCGCAGCTATTCGAGGGTGTAACCGGTTGGTCGATCGACGGAAAAACCCTGGGGCGATTCCGTCGACAGGATTACCTGGGTGACCCGCGCAGCGAATTAAAACAGGCGGTGCGCGCAGAGGTTGTACGCCAACGGGGTGACTGCCCACAAGGCGCGGTGCGCATGCTAACCAATTTGCGCATGTGGGGCTTCTGTTTTAATCCCGTCACACTCTATTACTTGTTTGAACCGGATGCCGACACGCCGGCACTTATCCTGGCCCAGGTTAATAACACGCCCTGGAATGAACGCCATAGCTACATCATTCCCTGTGATGACAGCGGTAAAACCCAAGTCGCATTTGCCAAACAATTTCATGTATCGCCTTTCAACCCACTGGATATGCAATACCACTGGGTCAGCACAACGCCTGCGGAGCATTTGCTGGTGCATATGGAAAATCATCGCGCTGAGGTGTGCCATATGGATGCCACCCTTACACTGGAACGCCACCCCTGGTCGGCCCGGCAACTGCAACGCATTTTATGGCGGCAACCGTGGTTAACGCTCAAGGTGCCGGCAATGATTTATTGGCAGGCGTTGAAATTATTTATCAAAGGTGTGCCGTTTTATTCACACCGTGTTTCAGCTGGAGAAGACAAAGGGAATCCACAACCCGTTGTTATGCAGCGCAATATTTCCAACCGTTAAAAGCAGAGGCGACAGAAGGTGAACAACTCTCACATCCGCATCACACACTTGCGTCCACATCGGGTAAATTCGCTCAAGTGGGATCAGGCGATAGCAAAAAAAATGCTGTTCAAGTTGTTCGCGCAACTGGACGCCGGATGCCTGCGGATTCACGAAGGTGAGGAATGCCACGAGTTCGGTCAAGCGGCTGACCAGGCAGAGATCGTTGCGGATCTGCACGTGCATAATCCGCAGTTGTACGCCGACGTCGTATTCGGTGGTTCCATCGGTGCGGGTGAAGCCTACATGAGCGGTTACTGGTCGAGCCCCAACCTGACCAGTATCACTCGCTTGTTCGTGCGCAATATGGCCGCGCTGGATGCGGTGGACTCACGTCAATCGCGTATCGGCAGGGCTTTACTCAAGATATTCCACTGGTTTAATCGCAATACCCGTGAAGGTTCGCGCAAAAATATTTCTGCGCATTACGATCTGGGTAACGCATTTTTCCGTCTGTTTCTCGATCCTACCATGATGTATTCCTCCGCGATTTACCCAACAGCGGCATCGACCCTGGAGGAGGCATCGGTCCATAAACTGGCGGTGGTCTGTGAAAAATTACGCTTGACTGCCGACGATCATCTACTGGAAATCGGCACTGGTTGGGGCGGTATGGCGATCTATGCCGCGCGTCATTACGGCTGCCGTGTTACCACCACGACTATTTCGAAAGAGCAATATGATCACGCGGTGTTACAGGTCAAAGCGGCGGGGCTGGAGGATCGTATTGACGTGTTGTTCGATGATTATCGCGATCTGCGCGGGCAATATACCAAACTGGTTTCTATCGAGATGATTGAAGCGGTTGGTCACGAACACTACGCCGAATATTTCGCGATGTGCTCGCGCCTGTTAAAAGACGGCGGCCTGATGTTACTGCAAGCCATCACCATTGCTGATCAACGCTATGCACAGGCACGGCGTTCGGTGGATTTTATCCAGCGCTATATCTTCCCTGGCGGTTCTTTGCCGTCTATCACGGTGATCAGTGATCTGGTCACACGGATGACCGACATGAACATCCTGCATATGGAAGATATTGGTGAACACTATACGCGCACCTTGCGCGACTGGCGTAAAGCCTTCCTGGCGCAGCTAGAACAAGTCCGGCAACAAGGTTTTGATGAGCGTTTCATCCGCATGTGGGAATTCTATTTGTGTTACTGCGAAGGCGGATTTATGGAGCGCAGCATTGGCACCGCACAGATTTTGTTGGCCAAGCCACAGTTTCGCCAGAATTTTTTTGCATGAACGAAACTCCTGCCACAAAACTCTTTCAAAATCCCGGTAGCCGATGGCTCGCCAATGCGTTGATTTTTCAGCTGGGCTGGTTCATCTGCGTAATGGGTGGAAACATCTGGGCCGCGTTATTCACGGCGGTTGCATTGATTATTCACGTCTGGATGTTTGGCCGTGCGGATAAAACCACCCTGGTGGTGTGTCTGCTGTTAGGTTGGGTTCACGACAACCTCCTGGCTGCGGCCGGCGTGTTGGTGTTTGCAGGGCAGGGATGGTCACCGTTGTGGCTTTCTTGCCTGTGGATACTGATGGGGACTACGCTGAACCATTCCCTGGCGTGGATTTATCAGCGCCCGTGGATTAGCGCCATCACCGGTGCAGTGGCTGGCCCGCTGGCCTACGCGGGTGGTATGGCACTATCGGATGCCCAGTGGGGCGTGCCATTGGTACCGGCTTTTGCCATAATGGCGCTCATATGGCTGATGGTGCTGCCATCAATCCGATTTCTCGTACACAGGATAGATTCATTATGCCGTTGACTACATCTTTTCCCGTTAAATCATTTGTTGTCGGTTTGACGCTCTTCGTTGCCGGCGCTTCTGTTGCCAATGAAAATTATGCCGTTACCGGCAATGCATACAATGTCAATAACAACTTGCTGGTCTACAGCGAGTATTACACAGACATGAATCATAACCGCGAGGTAACCGTAAATTATGCCAAGCCGGACGGTACCATCTTTGCCACCAAGACACTGTTCTATACCGGCGACGTAACCCAGCCGGAATTCGAGTTGCACGATAAACGCGATGACGAAAAAGTCTCGGCCCGCTTTGTCGATGGCCGGCTGGTGTTATCGCACAGCCTGAATTATTCGACCAACGAAAAAACCATCATGGATAATGCGTCTATGGTGATTGATGCCGGATTCGATGCGTTTATCCAGCAGAACTGGGAAAAATTAACTTCCGGTAAAAAAGAAACCTTCATGTTCGCCTTGCCCACTCGCGTGGATACCGTGCGCTTACAAGTGCGTGAAGTTGCGACAGATAAAACACCGCTCGCCAACAACAAAAATCCCGCTGATTGGCGTTACTTTGTGATTACACCGGCGAATCGCTTTGCATCCATTTTTGCCGACCCGATTTATCTGGCTTACTCGCCGGAAAAATATCTGATGCGTTACCAGGGTCGTTCCAACCTTGATGATGACAAAGGCGGCGCCTGGGATGTCAGGATTGAATACCAATACCGTTAATAAGTCGCGGTAATAAAAAACGGGCCTTAGCAAAAAGCGAGGCCCGTTTTTGTTTATGTATCAACGGCATCTTACTGAATGTCGTTGTTGCGCGTAGTTACCGATAAGAACACCAATCACTCCAGCTGCCGGGATAAAGCCGCGCCTCAATACCACTCAAATACAACGACAATATATTTACGCACGCGGTGACACCGGAGCCGCAATATATCACCAGATTGTCTTTGTCGGGCAGGCTTTGCCAGCGCGTCTGCTGCCACTCCACCGGCTTGATAAAACCTTGCTCATCAGTGACATCCTGCCAGGGATAATTAAGTGCGCCCGGAATATGGCCCGCAACCGGATCAATGGGTTCTTCCAATCCTTCATAGCGTCGCGGCTCACGTGAATCTATCAACGTCAGAGATTCGCGGTTATCGAGGACGGTGGTGTAATCAACAATATCCTGCGTTGTAAATGCGGCGCGGAAGTTTCCTGCTTTTGGTGCAGGTTCGCGCCGGTCCTGCATGCCACCCAGCGCACACCAGGCCTGATAGCCCCCATCGAGAATAGCAACATGCTCATGGCCCAAATGCCGTATCAGCCACCAGGCGCGCGCAGCAAAAGCCATGCGCGAATCATCGTAAACCACAACCAGGGTGTGTTGGTTCACACCGGCACGACGCAATTTATCAGCCAGAATTTCTGCACCGGGTAAGGGATGCCGACCCCCATGCTCTGCTACAGGTGCTGATAAATCGCGTTCCAGATGAAAATACCAGGCGCCGGGAATGTGGCCTGTACGATATTGTTGGTAGCCTTGATTTTTATCCATCAAATTAAAACGGCAATCGATAACAACCACTCCCTTGCCCAGTTGAGCTTGCAGTTGTTCGGCGGTGATCAGGGGCGTATTCATAACCGGGTTCTGTTGATGAAAGAAAAATTCATCTTGTCACTTATGTGACCAACAGTGAAGGGCATGGATTGCCGGACAAGGTTATTTTTTGTATTGAGTGAAAGGGTTACCAATTTTTAGTGATTCGGGGCTTTGGGATTCCAGCCTTCCGGTTGTTTACCTTCCAGGTCATAAGCAAAAGCGATGAGGTAAGCCACAGCGATGTAAAGTGACGAGGGAATCTCATCGCCTAACTCCAGAGTGACCAGCAAGTCGACCAACGCGCTGTTGTCGCATAAAGGGACCTGATGGGCTTTGGCGATATCAATAATTTGCTGCGCGACCGCACCGACGCCTTTGGCACTCACATGGGGTGCATTTTTTCCATCGTAGAAAAGAGCCACCGCTTTCTGTACCTGCTCGCGGGAAAACAATTCGTCGTTTTTCTCGTTCATCATGGTTTCTCAGGTTTTGATATCCACTAACGCATAATTCAGTGAGACAGAGCGGCTGGGCGGTGGCCCGCTCAGGCATTGCAGTTGTTTCACCTCCACCCCCTGGGATTGCAGCTGTTGGCGCAACTGCTCCAGGCTCGCCTGGGCCTGGGCAAGTGTGGACGCTTCTTCCGCCCACAATTTGGCGGAGACGGCGTTATCAAGCACGGTGAGTTGCGCGTAGAGGGCGCCGAGGCGGGGTAGGTTGAAGGTCAGCATGACCGACCACTGTTTCACCTTGTCGCGCTGGCTCTCTTCACCCTTGTCATCGTTCACCCACTCCTGATCGATCCGAATTTCCAGTGGATGGATGTCGGACCCGTAGCGCACCGGAATATCAAATAACCAGGATTGGGTCGGCTGCGGGTTATCCACCTGGCTCTGCTGGTGATTCAGGCTGTGCAACTGCTGCAACTGTACTTTTGCCAGACTGGTTAAGGTGTGCTGATGCAAGAGCAACAGCAGTTGCGTACGCAGCACTTTGTCGCTCAGGTCTGCCTGTGGTCGCGCTGCCAGGTGTTGCAGCAGTTGCAACGCGCTGGGGAATTGCAGGGGCGGCGGCACAGCAAAATCCGCGGGCATTGACGGGGGTAGAGCTTGAGTGGCTGGAGTCGTCGTCGGTGATACGGCGGCGGGAGGAATTATCGATGATGCCGGTTGCGCCTGATTTGCCCCCGGGGCGGCGTTGCCCAGAGCCCGGTCAAGTTGATGGAGCAGGTGCAAAAGGGCGCCTTTATAATCCTGGCCAATCAATCGCTGGGTGATTGGGCTCGCCGGTGGAGTAATTGGATTTTTTTCCGCCGGGCGTGAATCCGGGGCAGGAGACACATTGGCAGCGAGTTTCTGTTCAAATTGCACGCCGCTGTTCTTCAGAACCATCGGGAGCAATTTCGGGCTGGTCAGGTGGGGCAGGGAGCGTATTTGATCGGCCACACTGCGCAAGGCTTGCTGCACGTTCATTGGCAGGAGCTGGTCGCGCTGTTTAAGGGGCAACTGTTGCAGGTGGGGCAGCAGGCTCAGTAATGCCTGGGGCTTTTCCTTTTGGGGCAACAAGGTGCGCAAGGCCTCTGCCAGGGCTTCCTGGGTTTGGGCTTTGGCGTGCATCACCGCAGATTGCGCCTTGGCGGCGAGGGCGATATCAGGCTCTGCTGGTGTGCCGGTGCTCGGGACTGGCCTGGCATCAAGCGCGGTGAAGAGTTGTACCAGACGTTGCTGCGCATCCAGCTTCACGGGAATCTGCTGGCCCGGCTGTAACGGCTGATCGGTATAGGTCAGCAGGCTGCGATTATTCAGTTGCAACTGCACCAGTTTCAATGGCGGTGATGCCAAGAGCTGTTGTTGTTCCAGCAAGCCAGCTAGCTGGAGTTTGATGGCCGGTGTCAGGGGTTTTTGTTGCAGCTGTGCCAGGAGTTGCTGGTTTTGAGCCAACAACAGGTCGCGTTGGGACTGGCTGGCCGGTGCTATTTGCTCCACGACAGCCATCAAGGTACTACCGATACTCAAACCGGTAATCTTGCTCAGTGTGGCCAATTGCTCAGTCCGCATCTGCTGCACACTGCTGACCAGATTCTGGGTTATAGGTGGCAAGTTGCTGGGCATAAGTGATGGCTGCGTCAGGGTTGCGGGTAAATAAACGTGAAATCTCCGGCGGATGCTCGTTATAATCGCTCGCCTGTTTTCACCGCTGAACTGTTTGAGTTGGCTCCGAGTATAACGGCAGCAATTGCCAAATACTGAGCTTCATTTCGTTGATAGACCACGAGAACGATAATTTTGACCGAGTCACCCCTGACTTCGCCGGAAGCTTTCTCCCCACCGTCCACGCCGCTGTTGGCGTTGCGCCAGGTCTCCTGTGAACGGGACGAGCGCCAGCTATTTACGCAACTGAACCTGCGGGCTTACCCCGGTGATGTAATTCAGATTGTCGGTCCCAACGGCAGTGGCAAGACCACCTTGTTGCGCGCGTTGGCCGGGATCAACAAGGACTACACCGGCGACGTATTATGGGCTGGTCGCCCGGTCACCGACGTCGCCTGGGAATACAGTCACAATCTTCTGTACATCGGCCATTTGCCCGGTGTTAAAAAAGCCTTGAGTCCACTGGAAAACCTGCGCTGGTATGCCGCCATCAGTGGCCATCAAACGCGCGCTACTCTCTACTCTGCGCTGGAAGCGGTGGGGCTTTACGGTTACGAGGATACGCCTTGCTATCAACTCTCCGCCGGACAATTGCGACGCGTGGCTTTGGCCCGGTTATACCTCAGTCAGGCGCGCCTGTGGATACTCGATGAACCCTTCACCGCCATCGACAAACGCGGTGCCGCCCAATTGGAAACACTGTTCGCCCAT
This sequence comes from Cellvibrio sp., assembly GCA_035490615.1. GTDB lineage: Bacteria > Pseudomonadota > Gammaproteobacteria > Pseudomonadales > Cellvibrionaceae > Cellvibrio. Next base: position 17,677 of record DATJLH010000254.1, on the reverse strand, counting down.
CACGCCGAGCAGGGCGGCGTCATCCTGCTGACGTCCCATCAGGATCTCGCGCTACCCTCGCTTAAACACCTGAACCTGCTGGATTATCAACCGGCCTCCATCGTGGATAATCTGGAGCCTGACCATGGTTGACGCGGCAGTATCCTCAGGCAGCGCCACCTTCGCCGTGTTCTGGGCGACCTTGCGCCGGGACCTGTTGCTCGCCGTACGCCATCGCGCCGAGATGGTTAATCCCCTGGTGTTCTTCCTGATTGCCATCACATTAATTCCCCTGGGGGTCAGCCCGGAGAGTAAAACCCTGGCCGCCATTGCGCCGGGCCTGATTTGGGTGATGGCGCTGCTGGCAACCTTATTGTCCCTGGACGGTCTGTTCCGCAGTGATTTTGAAGATGGCTCACTGGAACAGATGCTGATCAGTCCCCAGCCGCTTTATTTCACCGTGTTAGCTAAAGTAATGGTGCATTGGCTGGTCACCGGTTTACCCTTGACCTTGATGTCGCCGCTGTTGGGCGTTATGTTGGCTTTGCCGTCGGGCGGCTATGGCCCGCTGTGCGTAACCCTTTTGTTGGGTACCGCCAGCATGAGTCTGATTGGTGCCGTCGGCGCCGCGTTGACCGTGGCCCTGCGAAAAGGTGGTCTTTTGTTGTCGTTAATTGTGATGCCGTTATATGTTCCGGTACTGATCTTTGGTGCCAGCGCAGTGCACAATGCGGTGCTGAGCAGCCCCATCAACAGTCAACTTGCTGTATTGGGCGCATTCCTGGCGCTGGCAGTTGTGCTGGCGCCCCTGGCGGCTGCCGGTGCGTTGCGCGTATCCAGCGATGGTTAATCAACAATAATAATGAGCGAGGTGAAAAACGTGGCGTGGCAATGGTTTCATCGATTAGGGTCTCCCCGGTGGTTTTACGAAAAAACGCAGGCCTGGTTGCCCTGGCTAACGGTCATTACCTTGACACTATTGATTGTCGGCACTGTGTGGGGGTTGGCCTTCGCCCCAGTCGACGCCAAGCAAGGTAACAGCTACCGCATTATCTATATCCACGTACCCGCCGCCTTTCTGGCCCTGGCGGGTTATTACATCATGGCCATCAGCGGCGCCATTGGCCTGATCTGGAAGATGAAGCTGCCTTACATGGTGATGAAGTCCGCCGCACCTATCGGTGCCGCCTTGACCTTTATTTCGCTGGTGACCGGTTCAATCTGGGGCAAGCCGACCTGGGGTACCTGGTGGGAATGGGATGCGCGTATCACCTCCATGCTGATCCTGTTTTTCCTTTACCTCGGCATCATGGCTTTACAGCAGGCATTCCATAGCCGGGATACCGGCGATAAGGCCGGCGCTATCCTGGCGCTGGTGGGTACCGTGAATATCCCTATCATCTATAAGTCGGTGGATTGGTGGTACACACTGCACCAACCGGCGTCGATCAAATTTGTCGGTGAGTCAACCATTCACGCCAGTATGTTGTATCCGCTGCTGACCATGGTGATAGCGTTTTACTGTTTTTATGCGTTGGTGTTGTTGCTTTACACTCGTGCGGAAATCCTGCGTCGGGAGAGCCGCACCCAATGGGTGAACGATCTGGTGGCGCAGGCGACGCGGCCGGACAACAAAGATATGCCGATAAAAGGGGGCAGCGCCGTATGAACTTTCAATTTGACTCCTTTGCCAGCTTTATGACCATGAACGGCCACGGTCCCTTCGTTTGGGCCGCCTATGGTATTACGTTTGTCGTGCTGGTCTATTTGCTGGTTAGCCCGCTGTTGCAACGCCGGCAATTCCTGCGTCAACAGGCCCGTCAGCAGCGTGCCGCCAACAGAAGTGTGTAGTTAATTTACTAAGTGGAATCGCCATGCATCCCGTGCGTAAGCAACGTTTGATTATTGTGCTCTTCATCGTGGTTTTCTCCAGCCTCGCCATCGGTCTGATGACCTATGCCTTGCGGGAAAACATTAACCTTTTCTACCCTCCCAGCAAGATTGCTGCCGGCGATGTGCCGCATAACACGCGTATTCGCGCAGGCGGTTGCGTCAAGCCCGGGAGTGTGTTCCGGGCGTCAGACAGTCTGCTGGTCAATTTTGTGATTACCGATGGCAACGCCGACGTACCGGTAACCTACAGCGGCATCCTTCCCGATCTGTTTGCCGAGGGTGAAGCGGCGGTGGTGAATGGTATTGTCACGATGGCCGGGGTCTTTGAAGCAACTGAAGTGCTGGCCAAACACGATGAAAATTACACCCCGCCGGAAGTGGCTGAGGCCATGAAAGATAAGGGTGAACACCAGGCAAGCTGCGAGGGCTTAAAATATGGTTCCTGAACTCGGTCAATTTGCCCTGATCCTTTCGCTGTTTGTGGTATTGGCACTTACCATCCTGCCATTGCTCGGCGCGCAATCGGGTAACCAATTGTTGATGCTCACCGGGCGCTCGTTGGCGACCGGTTTTTTTGTGCTGATCGTGATTGCGTTTATCTGCCTGGTCTACGCCTTTGTGCACGACGACTTCTCTGTGGCTTATGTCTCATCCAACTCCAACAGTTTATTGCCGGTGCACTATAAGATCAGCGCGGTCTGGGGTGGCCACGAGGGCTCGTTGTTGTTGTGGGTGTTGATGCTCGCTGGCTGGACTTTAGCGATCGCCACCTTCAGTAAAAGCCTGCCGCTGGATATGCAGGCCCGCGTGCTGTCGGTGATGGGCTTTGTGGCAGTGGGCTTTCTGTTATTCATGATCTTCACCTCCAATCCCTTCGAGCGCATTCTACCCCTGGCGCCGCAGGAGGGCAGTGACCTTAATCCCTTGTTGCAGGATATCGGATTGATCATCCACCCACCGGTGCTCTATATGGGCTATGTCGGGTTCAGTGCGACCTTTGCCTTTGCTATCGCCGCCTTGATGGCGGGGCGCCTTGACAGCGCCTGGGCGCGTTGGTCGCGGCCCTGGGCCAACATGGCGTGGGGGTTTCTCACCGTTGGTATCGCGCTGGGCAGCTGGTGGGCGTATTACGAATTGGGTTGGGGCGGTTGGTGGTTTTGGGACCCGGTGGAAAATGCCTCCTTTTTACCCTGGTTGGTCGGTACCGCCTTGATCCACTCGCTTGCAGTTACCGAAAAACGTGGCATGTTTAAAAGCTGGACGATCTTGTTGGCGATCTTCACCTTTTCCTTGAGTCTTCTCGGCACCTTCCTGGTTCGCTCCGGTGTGCTGACATCAGTCCACGCCTTTGCCAATGACCCGGAGCGCGGTGTGTTTATCCTGGTGTTTCTGTTGCTGGTGGTCGGCGGTTCATTGACCCTCTATGCATTGCGCGCGCCGGTGGTAAAAAGTCTGCCGGGCTTCAACTGGCTATCCCGTGAGACGCTGCTGTTGAGTAACAACATCCTGCTGACTATCACCATGGTTACAGTCTTGTTGGGCACTCTCTATCCATTGATTGCAGACGCCTTGGGCTGGGGCAAGATCTCTGTTGGCCCGCCTTACTTTAATTTCTTCTTCCTGCCGCTGATGGGTGTGCTGTGTCTGTTGATGGCGCTTGGGCCTTTGGCAAACTGGAAGCGAACTTCCATCAAGCATATGGCCCAATGGTTGTGGCGGCCCTGGGTTGTCAGCATGGCGATTGGCCTGATTGTTCCGTATTTTTACAACGAGGATTATTCCTGGCTGGCTGCGCTCTCGATATTTATCGGCAGCTGGATTTTTACCTCGCTGATCGCCGACGTCTGGCACAAATTGCGCAACAGCAACAATCGCCTGGCTGGCCTTAGGAAACTCAGCTTGAGTTACCACGGCATGATCATCGCCCACGCGGGTATCGCTGTGACCCTGCTCGGAGTAAGCCTGACCAGTATCTATAACGAACAGCGCGATGTGCGCATGGCGGTTAACCAATCCCTCGCGGTGGAGGATTTTGTATTCACACTCCAGGAAGTGCGCAAGGTTGAAGGGCCGAACTTCATTGCCGACGAGGCGGTTATCAGCGTAACTGAAGATGGCAAGCCCATTCCGGATATGAAACCGCAGAAACGCCGTTACCTGGCAGGCGGTAATGTGATGACGGAAGTGGCACTTGAGGTAGGTTTCTTCCGTGATCTCTACGTTGCCATGGGTGAGCCCCTGGGTGATGGTGCCTGGGCCATGCGGGTACATTTCAAGCCTTTTGTGCGCTGGATCTGGTTGGGTGCGCTGATGATGGCCTTCGGCGCAAGCTTATCGGTAGCAGACAAGCGCTATCGAAAAAAACTGGCCGCCAATGCACCGCAGCCACTGACCGCCTCGCAGGATCTTGAAACAGGAGTTGCCCGATAAATGGTGTCGCAACGTCTCAAACTGTTTATTCCATTGATCGTTTTTGTGGTGTTGGCGGTGTTGTTCTGGCGCGGCCTGTCGCTCGACCCAAACGCCATGCCTTCCGCGCTGATCGGCAAGCCCGTACCGGCGTTTAGTTTGCCGATGCTGGAAAACACGGATCGCATGGTGGATCAGGATATTTTCAAAGGTAAGGTCAGCTTACTGAATGTCTGGGCGACCTGGTGCCCGACCTGTTATGCCGAACACGGTTTTCTGGTTACCCTGGCAGAGCAGGGTGTGCCGATCTACGGTGTGAATTACAAGGATGATGTACCGGCCGCGCAAAAATGGTTAAAAGAATTGCACAATCCCTACGTTCTCAGTGTGGTGGATGCGGATGGCCGCCTGGGCGTTAACCTGGGCGTATTCGGCGCACCGGAAACCTATGTGATCGACAAGGAAGGTGTGATTCGTTACAAGCACATCGGCGTTGTGGATGAAAAAGTCTGGACGCAAACATTGCAACCCTTGATGGCGAAGTTGCAGTAAAACACAGCGCACTTGATGCGCGTCAAATTGCGGGTTATCGCGCTGCCATAAGCTGTAAGCATCTGCCATAACCAACAGGTGCTGCCATGTATTTGGATTGGGTCATTGTGTCGAGCTTGATTGTTGTTGCCTTGACGTGCGCTATCGTAATTTATATCGGCGTGTATGCGCTGAAAAAAATTCGCAAAGATATTGAGCGCACCGGAGGTGGTGTGTCCGATGCAGGTGGCGAGACCAGCAATAAAAAATAGTGGCCGCGAAATGTAAAACTGGCAGACATAAAAAAGCCCCGGATGACGGGGCTTTTTATTGGTTCGTTAAAACCAGAATAGTGGCGGACCGGACGGGACTCGAACCCGCGACCTCCGGCGTGACAGGCCGGCATTCTAACCGACTGAACTACCGGTCCGCAGAAAAAACACTTTTTACCTTGTGAGTAACAAGTGGTGGGCGGTACAAGACTCGAACTTGTGACCCATGCCTTGTAAGGGCATTGCTCTACCAACTGAGCTAACCGCCCGTTCAGGTGGTGCGTATTCTAACGATAAGATTACAAGGGTCAATCATTTTTTCACGCAGATTCAAAAATTTATGCTTGCGTTTCAGATACTTGATGAAAAATTGTTCGTTCTCTTCAGCTTTTGATCGGCCCACACCTATGCTCGCCACTGGCAAACCCAGCTTGTATACTCCGCCCTTTATATAACTATGAGGCACCCACCATGTCGGGTCGTTGGATTCTTTTACTCACCCTGTTGTTAACAACCGGCGCAGCATTTGCTGCGATTGATGTCCACGAATTTGATAATGATGTAGAGCGTCAGCGTTACCAGAGTTTTATTGACGAGATGCGCTGCCCCAAATGCCAGAATCAGAATCTGTCCGGGTCTGATTCGCCTATCGCGGAAGATTTGCGGCGCGAACTTTACGCGATGATCCAGGACGGTCGTTCCGATAAAGAGATCGTGGATTTCATGGTGGAGCGTTATGGCGATTACATTCTCTATCGTCCGCGTTTAACGCCTGCCACAGTAATGTTATGGGTTGGGCCGGCGGTATTATTTCTGGCGGGAATTATCATCCTGATTATGATTGTCCGGCAGCGTCGCCGGGACGCCTTGGTAAAAGGCCCGACCGCCCTGGACACAGAAGAACAATCTCGCCTGGCCGCCTTGCTGCGCGAGTCCAGGTCACGCCGCAGTGAAAACAATAACAATACAGCTTCTGATGCTTCAGAACTTTCAAACAAGGAATCCCGCTCATGATGCCAATGTGGTCCGCCATGGCGGCACTCTCTCTGCTCGCTGCTGCCTTTATCCTCTGGCCGTTGTGGCGACATCGTAAACAGTTACAGGCGAATAATGAGGTGGACAATGCAACGGCTCGCCTGGAGGAAAATATTGCCCTGTTTCGTGAGCATATGCGTGACCTGGACAATGCATTGGCCGAAGGGCGCATTGATGATGCCCAGCACGCCCAATTGAAGCTGGAACAGGAGCGCACCCTGTTGGACGATGAGGCGAGTGTTCGCGTCGCCAGGAGCCCATTTACCCTGGGATTTGGCAGCAAAAGCCTGGTGTTCATCGCCGTATTGATTATTGCGTGTGGCTTTCTGTTGTACCGCGAGCTGGGCAGTAGTGCGGACGTACATATCCAGCAATTGCAGGCGGAGAAGTCTCGCCTGGATTATCAGGACCTGCTGCATAACCGCAACCCCGACCCGGCCCGCACCCGGGCATTTATCCGCGAACTGGAGGACCGGGTAGAGCAGGAGCCCGATAACCTTCAATACTGGTTCCTGCTGGCACGCAACGCATTAGAGGTTGCTGATTACGCCAAAGCCGTTACCGCCTACCAGCGAACCCTCGCGCTGGATCCCGGCGCCGCCATTGTAATGGCCGAGCTGGCGCAAGCCATGTTCCTGCGTGATAAAAATCAGATGAGTCCCGCCATTGCAGAATTGGCCCTTAAAGCCCTGCAAGCTGATGCCCGCAATACCACAGCCTTAGGTTTGGCCGGGATCAACGCCTTTCAACAGAAGGATTTCCGCACAGCGGCGCGTTACTGGCAGCAGGCCGTCGACATTATGGGACCGGATGCGCCGGGTGCTCGTGCACTGCAAGGCGGGGTGGCGCGAGCGCAACAGGAGGCGGCCAATCAACCCGCCGGCAGTGAACCCGCAGCGTCAGGGAAATCCATTAGCCTGAGAGTCAGCCTTGCCGAAGGTGTCGACGCGGCGGGCGATCAGTTGGTTTATGTCTATGCGAGAGCCTGGCAGGGATCGCGTATGCCGCTGGCGATTACCCGCATTAATGTGGCTGATTTGCCGGCAACAATTATCCTTGATGAAACTATGGCCATGTCAACCATGGCCTCGCTGGCGCAGGCAGATCAAGTGGAAGTGGTGGCAAGAATCTCGGAAGACGGCACCGCGACCGCGAAGCCCGGCGACTGGCAGGTCAGTGTGGGACCTTTGGATATGGATGCCTTGCCAGAGACCACCGAGCTGGTGATCGCTGAAAAATTAACCGAATAAAAAGAAGGCATCCCTGTTATCTCCATATCCCGGATATGCACATTGAGAATCTTTTTGTGCAGGTCCGGGCGAAAATCCCCGGAAAAACGCAGTTTGTCTGTGAAACAACCCTAAAGGCGGGGTGTAAAGCACACTGCAAGTGTGTAGAATTCTGGCCTTTATGCGGTTGTTGGACTGATCCTTTAGACTGCTCAAAAAACATAACGAAATCAAACAGCTAGCTCCTTGCCTTCACATCGCGGCGAGGTTCTATTCCGGTTTCGTCAAGTTTGGCTGTTAGCGCCATTTTTTTAAGCAAATTTGATTACAAGAGCGACACGGAAATATGCGGCTAAAGTGCATCAAGCTGGCAGGCTTTAAATCCTTCGTTGATCCGACGACGGTCAACTTTCCCAGCAATCTTTGCGCGGTGGTAGGCCCTAACGGTTGTGGCAAGTCCAACATTATCGACGCCGTGCGTTGGGTAATGGGTGAATCGTCTGCGAAGAACCTGCGCGGCGAAAACATGACTGACGTTATCTTTAACGGTTCCAGCGGCCGCAAACCCATCGGCCAGGCATCCATTGAACTGGTGTTTGATAACAGCGATGGAACCCTCCTCGGCGAGTACGCCAGCTTCACCGAAATTTCTGTTAAACGTAAAGTCACCCGCGACGGGCAAAACCTTTACTATCTCAATGGCGCAAAATGCCGCCGCCGCGACATCACCGATATCTTCCTGGGCACCGGCCTTGGGCCACGCAGCTACGCGATCATTGAGCAGGGCATGATCTCCCGCCTGATCGAAGCGAAGCCGGAAGATTTGCGGGTATACATCGAAGAAGCGGCCGGTATCTCCAAATACAAGGAGCGTCGTCGCGATACGGAAAACCGGATCCGCCGGACCATGGAAAACCTTGAGCGTTTGACGGATATCCGCGATGAGCTGGAGCGGCAATTATCCCGCTTGCAACGTCAGGCGCAGGCCGCTGAGAAATATACCGAGTACAAGAAAGAGGAGCGCTTGCTGAAAGCCCAGGTGCAGGCACTGAAATACCAGCAACTGGATCAGCAGGCCAAGGCCAAACAGGAAACCATTCGCGACCTGGAGTTGCGCATGGAGTCTTTCATCACCAACCAGGTGAACAAAGATACCCAGATCGAAAAATACCGCACGCAATACACCGAGCTGGGCGACAAATTCAATGAAGTCCAGGGCCGTTATTATGCGATCGGTGCCGACATTGCACGGCTGGAACAAAGCATTCAACACGCCCAGGAGCGCTCCCGCCAACTGCAAACCGACCTGGACCAGACCAACCGCGACTGTAAAGAAGCGGAAGAAAACCTGCTGATCGATGCGCAAAAGGCGGAAGCCTGGGAAGCTGAACTGCTGGAACTGGAGCCGGAACTGGAGCTGGTCAAGGCGGCGGAGGAGAGCTCCGGTGACGTGCTCCTGGCATCGGAAGAAGCCATGCAGCGCTGGCAGAATGAGTGGGACACGTTTAACCAGCGCGCCGCCGAGCCACGCCAGAAAGCGGAAGTGCAGCAATCCCGTATCCAACACCTGGAGCAGGTGCAACAGCGCTTGCTACAGCGCATCGAAAAGCTCAAAGACGAAAAAGCCAACCTGGTTGACGGTTCTGAGGACGATGAAATCGGTCAGCTCACGGAGCAACTGGCCGAACTGGATCTGGCTGCCGATGAAAAACGCAGCCGTGTCGACACCCTGACCGAGCAACTGGACCAGCAGCGCAATGACAACAACCGCTTCAGCAACGAGCTGGATCAGGTCCGCAGCAAGCTACAAAGCATGCGCGGCCGCCACGCGTCCCTGGAAGCGTTGCAACAGGCCGCATTGGGCGAGAAAAACAAAGCCGTTACCCAATGGCTCGAAACCCAGCAACTGCTGGACAAACCGCGCCTGGCGGAATCAATTAATGTGAGCGAGGGTTGGGACAAGGCGCTTGAAACGGTCCTGGGCAACACCTTGCAGGCGGTCTGCATCGAGAGCCTTGATGCAGTCAAAGATGTGTTGGGCAGCCTGACCCAGGGCGAGCTGGTGTTGTTTGATACCCGCGCCAAGGTGAATGTCAGTGGTGCGGACAAGGGCAGCTTGCTGAGCGCCAAGGTCACTGCGCCCTGGGATGTCGCCGGTCTGCTTGATGGTATCTATGCGGCGGACGACCTCGCCACTGCTTTGCAATTGCGCGCGCAATTGTCTGCCCATGAATCTGTCATCACCAAAGACGGTATCTGGCTCGGCCCGCACTGGTTGCGGGTTGCGCGGGATTCCGACGCCAGTTCCGGTGTTATCGCCCGTCGCCAGGAGTTGGAAGAATTAAGCGCGGACATTGCCGAGGCGGAAGAACAGGTCGAGAACCTTAGCCTGCAATTGGAGCAAGGGCGCGAATCGCTCAAACACATTGAACAACAACGCGAAACCTTGCGCCGCGAAGCGGATGAGCAGGGCCGTCGGTATGGTGAATTGCGTTCGCAGTTAAGCGCCAAGCAAGTGCGCCTGGAACAGATCAATATGCGCCGTGAGCGCGCCGAGGCGGAAATTCGCGAAGCGCGCGAGCAGATGGAGCAGGAAGCCGAGCATTTATCCGAAGCGCGCATGATCCTCAGCGAAGCCATCGAGATGATGGAGCAGGACACCGACCAGCGCGAAAAATTATTGCAAGAGCGCGACAATATTCGCACCGGCCTGGATCAGGCGCGGCAGCGGGCCCGTCACGACAAAGACAAGGCCCATGAATTGGCGATGCGCTTCCAGTCCGTCAAGACCCAGCTCGACAGTATCCGTCTGGGTATCGGTCGCCTGCGTGAACAGGCGGCGCGTTTACAGGAGCGCCGCGAGCAGCTCACCTTATCGCTGAGCGATAACCGCGATCCTATTGAGGAATACAAACTCGAACTGGAAGCTTGCCTTTCCAAGCGCTTGTCTGTGGAAGCCTCATTGACTGAAGCGCGGCGCGAACTGGAAACGGTTGAGCATGAGCTGCGTAATGCTGAGCAGGCGCGCAACCGGGCTGAGCAGGAAGTACAGGCTGTTCGCTCGCACCTGGAACAGGAGCGTCTTGCCGCCCAAATGTTTGAAGTCCAGCGTGCGGGTATCGCCCAGCAGTTGGAAGAGGATGATCTGGATCTCAATCAATTGTTGGCGGAAATGCCTGAAGGCTCCGAGATCAAACCGCTGGAAGAAGAGCTGGAAAATGTCGCTGGCCGCATCAATCGCCTGGGCCCCATCAACCTCGCGGCGATCGACGAATACAAGACTGAGTCAGAGCGCAAAAATTATCTCGATGCGCAGAACGCGGATTTGATGGAAGCGCTCGAAACCCTGGAAAATGCGATCAAACGTATTGATCGCGAAACGCGCACCCGCTTCAAGGAAACCTTTGATCAGGTCAACAAAAGTTTGCAGGAACTGTTTCCCAAAGTGTTCGGCGGCGGCCATGCCTACCTGGAACTTACCGGAGAGGATTTACTCGATACCGGTATTGCGATCATGGCGCGTCCACCGGGCAAACGTAATAGCACCATCCACTTGCTGTCCGGTGGTGAAAAGGCACTCACCGCGATTGCCCTGGTATTCTCAATCTTCCGTCTTAACCCTGCACCTTTCTGTATGTTGGACGAAGTGGATGCACCGCTGGATGACGCCAACGTGGGTCGCTATGCGCGCATGGTTGAGGAGATGTCTGAACACGTGCAGTTTATTTACATCACACATAACAAGATTGCGATGGAGATGGCCCACCAGCTAATGGGTGTCACCATGCATGAACCCGGTGTTTCGCGTCTGGTGACGGTGGACGTTGACGAGGCAGCAGAATTGGCGGCGGTATAACAGCGCCGCTATGCCCCGATAACCAGTTGCGATTTTATTGAATGAATCTTATCAACGGATAACATCATGCAAGAATGGGTAACCGTCATTATTGTGCTTCTCATCCTCGCGATTTTGCTGGATGGGGTGCGGCGCATGCGCATCAACCAGCGGGATAAAATCCGGATGTCCCGCTCCATTCATAAACAGGGTGGTGGCGCTGAGGCAACAAAAGAATACACCAGCGAATTACCAAACGGCGGAGCCCGTGTGGTGGGTTATCGCGAAGTGCCCCAAGGCAGCACGGTTCGTCCGCCGCGCAAACCGGCCATTACACCCAACAACGCCCGTGAACCGCGCCGTGCTCCGGAGCAAACCCGCTTAAACCTTGATGAATCAGTGCCGTTGTTGATGGAGTCGGTGTCTGATGATGTGTTGATGCGCGATCAGAAAGATGAGCAAGACGCGCTCGCCTATACCCGGCCTCAGCGTGCGCGGATGAGCGATCAACAGCGGATCGAACCCACGTTTTCTGCACTCGATGACGATGAGCCTTCCACCAGTCCTTCCCGCACTGCACACACGGCACCGTCTCACGACGAAGAAGACGATGCACACCGCGACAGCGCTGACGGTTATCGCGAAACAGATTATCCCGATGAGGATGATGATTATGCCGACGAACCTTATTCCGACGCCGATGAAATAGAAGACGATTACGCCGATGATTACGACGGCGAAGATTATGATGATGACGACGATTACGAGGATGCCGACGATTACGAGGATGAACATTACGACGGACCGGAAGAAACACCGGTTGCCAGCACCGATCAACCACCCAAAGAACCGGAAGAAGTCCTGATCATCAATGTGATGTCAATGAAAGGCGAGTTCTTTAAGGGGGCGGCCTTGCTGGACATTATCCTCAAATGCGGCATGCGTTACGGCGATATGAATATTTTCCATCGCTACAGCGATAAACAGGGTGAGGGCGCTTTGCTGTTCAGCATGGCTAACATGGTAAAACCCGGCACCTTTGACCTGGATGCCATGGATAACTTTGAAACGCCCGGCGTCAGCTTGTTTATGACCTTGCCAATCAAAGCCGATAGCATGGCGTCGTTTGATTTGATGGTGGATACCGCACGCGCTATTGCGGAAACCCTCGGTGGCGAACTGAAAGACGAGCAGCGCAGTGTGATGACCCGGCAAACCATCGAACATTGTCGCCAACGCATTCGCGATTATGAATTGAAAAAACTGTCGCGCAGCCGTCACTAAGCCGGCAGTTTTTTTGCAGCACAAGGACGTGCGAGAAACTTTTTGTACAGCCTCTCGGAAGCGCACTACCCATGTCGACACCCGCTCCCCATATTGTCGCTGAAGCCGAGCAATTGCGCGCAGAGATTCACGACCACAATTACCGTTACTACGCCCTCGACGAACCACAAGTGCCCGATGCGGAATATGACCGCCTGATGCTGCGCTTGCGGGAAATCGAAAGCCAATACCCGCAACTGATTACGCCGGATTCTCCCACCCAGCGGGTCGGCGCTGCGCCGCTTAGCGCATTTGCCACTGTGCAGCATGAAATGCCCATGCTCTCGCTCGATAATGCGTTCAGTGATGAAGAATTGTTGCAATTCAATCGCCGGATTCAGGAGCGTCTGAAGCACACCGATCACATTGAATTTGCCTGCGAAGTGAAACTGGACGGTATCGCTGTCAGCCTCTTGTATCGCGACGGTATTCTGGTGCGCGGTGCAACCCGGGGCGATGGCGCGCGGGGCGAAGACATTACGCAAAATGTGCGCACCATTGACTCCATTCCGCTGCGGTTGCGTGGCACGGGTTTTCCTGCCGTGCTGGAAGTACGTGGCGAAATCTACATGCCCAAATCCGGCTTCGAAAAAATGAATGACCAGGCGCGGGCCAAAGGTGAAAAATTATTTGTTAATCCGCGCAATGCCGCCGCAGGCAGCCTGCGCCAGTTAGATCCGCGCATTACCGCTTCACGTCCGCTGGAAATGTGTGCGTACAGTGTCGGTCTGGTTGACGGTGTTCCGGCGGAGCGCCCCTGGCCCACGCGCCACAGCGATATTCTGTATGCCTTGCGCGATTGGGGCTTCCTGATCAATCGCGAGATGGTGGTGGCAAAAGACATTGATGAATGCATTGCCTATTACCGCAAAATCCAGGATAAGCGTATGTCCCTGGCTTACGACATTGACGGTATCGTCTTTAAAGTGAACCAGCGCGAGTTGCAGGAAAAGCTTGGCTTTATCTCCCGCGCACCACGCTGGGCAATTGCCTATAAATTTCCTGCGCAGGAAGAAATGACGCAACTGCTCGATGTGGAATTCCAGGTAGGGCGCACCGGGGCAGTGACACCTGTGGCCCGCTTGCAGCCGGTGTTTGTCGGCGGTGTTACGGTATCCAATGCGACCCTCCATAACCGTGATGAAATCCAGCGACTGGGCATAAAGATTGGTGATACGGTCATCGTGCGCCGCGCCGGTGATGTGATTCCGCAGATTGTCGGCATCGTTGATACCAAACGCCCCGATAATGCGCGTGACGTGATCTTTCCCGATCACTGCCCGGTGTGCGGCTCGCCGGTTGAAACGGTGCCGGGCGAAGCTGTGGCGCGTTGCGACGGCGGTTTGATTTGTCCTGCGCAACGCAAAGAAGCCATCAAACATTTTGCTTCGCGCAAAGCCATGGATATTGAAGGCCTGGGCGATAAACTGGTTGAACAACTGGTAGATCAAGGGCACATTAACGCCGTTGCCGATTTGTACCAGCTGACGCGCGAACAGCTTGCTGGCCTGGAGCGTATGGGTGAAAAATCGGCCGATAATCTTTTAGGCGCATTGGAAAAAAGTAAACAAACCACGCTGGAAAAATTTATCTATGCGTTGGGTATTCGTGAGGTTGGTGAAGCGACGGCACGCAACCTCGCGTTACATTTTGGTAATTATGCCGCCTTGGCAAATGCCAGTGAAGAAGCCCTGCAAGAAGTGGCGGATGTTGGCCCGGTGGTGGCCCATTTTGTGGCGGAGTTTTTCCAGCAGCCGCATAATCGTGATGCGGTTACCGCATTAAAGGCGGCGGGGGTTACCTGGGAAGATCGCGATCAGCCAGTGAATACCGCTGATTTACCGCTGAAAGGTTTAACCTACGTATTGACCGGTACCCTGGAAACAATGAGTCGCGATGATGCAAAGGCACACCTGTTGGCCCTGGGAGCCAAGGTTGCGGGCAGCGTATCGGCGAAAACCGATTACGTGGTGGCGGGCCCCGGCGCCGGCTCCAAGCTGCAAAAAGCTGAGGAATTGAATATTCCGGTACTGGATGAGGCGGGCTTACTCGCCCTATTACAACAACATCAACGGGCGGTCTGATGCATCTCAAAAAAATCCTGATCGCGTTACTGATTGTCAGTGGTTTTGTGTTGGGTGGTTGCGCCAATGTGCCGCCGGCAAAACCTAATAATATTTGCGATATTTTTGATGATAAACCCGACTGGTACAAATATGCGCGCAAATCGGAAAAGCGCTGGGGCTCCACGATTCCAGTGATGATGTCCATCATGTACCAGGAGTCCCAGTATGTGCACAATGCACGCACCAAGCGCACTAAAATTCTCTGGGTGATTCCGGGACCACGCAAAAGCAGCGCCTTCGGCTACGCACAGGTCAAAAACGAAACTTGGTACGAATATCAGAAAAGTAGCGGCAATACCTGGTCGCGCCGCGACCGTTATCAGGATGCGATTGATTTTATCGGCTGGTACAACGCGCAAAGCCAAAAGCGTAGCAACATTCGTTTAAACGATGCGTACAATCTTTATCTGGCCTATCACGAAGGTCACGGTGGCTTTAATCGCGGGACCTACAAGAAAAAAACCTGGTTGCGCAACACCGCCCAGCAAGTTGCCAATCGTGCCGCCCTGTACTCGCGTCAGTTGCCCCTATGTGAGGAGCGTTTGAAAAGCCCCTGGTGGTGGCCGTTTTAACGTTGTTATATAGATGTAGAGAGGTTGGTTGATAGCACTTCATTGGAGCTTCTATGGATCAAGAGTCAATTGTGTACGGTTGTATCAAAGACGGTTCGCCATTGTTGGGTAATGCCGAGCGCATTCGCATCAATCGCGAGGCCATGCTGTCCTTGCCGCACGCGGATGAGTGGCCGTTTTTATCTCAGGAGATGTTTTCCATTCCGCAGATCGAAATGCCGACCAGCAGTTATCAAACGGAAGTTATGCACTTCGGGGCTTCCTACAAAGCAGTGGAATATGAATGGGATCAGTGGATCGCACAATTTGAATCACTATTGAGCAAGATGTATTGGGTGTCTGCCACCGTACATCTGGAAACAGAATTGTCCGGCACCCATACCTTTACCTGGGAATCCCAGAGCAGTTATCACAAACCTGGGTCTGGTGATATGCGGGTGCGCTGTGAGTGGAGCCACGAAGGTTCGCTCAGTTTTTAGTTGAAGAGTTTTTAAATTTTAGGTGGAACGCATCATGACTGAAAAAAATCGGTTCGCGCCCGAATTTCGTTTTCGTCGTTTGCGCCAGTCTGCTGCAGTGCGGCAACTGGTGCGCGAAACTCAATTGACGATGAACGACTTTATCCTGCCGATCTTTGTGGAGGAGGGGATTACAGAACCGGTTGCTATTTCCAGCATGCCCGGCGTGGTGCGTTATCCCGAGACGCAATTGCCCGCAGTTATCCAACGCGCCTGGAGCAAAGGTATTCGCGCGGTTATTTTATTTGGGGTATCCACCCATAAAGACGAAGCGGGCACGGATACCTGGAACGACGCAGGATTAATGGCGCGTATGATTCGTGCGGCCAAAGCGGCGCAGCCGGAGATGTTGATCATCAGTGACAATTGCTTTTGCGAATACACCACCCATGGTCATTGCGGTGTGGTTCATGACTGCGGCCAGCATCAGGATGTCAATAACGATGAGACCCTGGTGAATTTACAAAAGCAGGCAGTCACCGCAGCGCGCGCCGGGGTCGATATGATCGCGCCGTCCGGTATGCAGGACGGTATGATCGCCGCCATTCGCCAAGGCCTGGATGAAGCCGGTTTTCAACACATACCCGTTATGTCTTACTCCACCAAATTTGCTTCTGCTTTTTACGGGCCGTTCCGCGATGCTGTCGACAGCACCTTTAAAGGCACCCGCAGCACTTATCAGATGGACCCGGCCAACGGGCGTGAAGCACTGGCGGAATCTCTGCAAGATGAGCTGGAAGGGGCCGATATTTTGATGGTCAAACCTGGCATTGCTTATCTGGATGTGTTGGCGAATATTCGTGCACATTCATCGCGGCCGCTCGCGGTTTACCACGTCAGTGGCGAATACGCGATGATCAAAGCCGGCGCAGCGGCAGGCGTGATTGACGAAAAAGCCATCGTGCTGGAAACCATGATCGCCTTTAAGCGGGCCGGAGCGGATTTAATTATTACTTATTACGCCGAGCAAATGGCTGAGTGGATTGGTTGATATGCCGAGTAAATTAACTGCGATATTGCAGGGTAATAAATTGTTGTTTGCAGTGTTCGGATTGAGCGTGTTGATGTTGATAGTGGGTGCAATCCTGATTGCGCGCGCGCCGGATATTTCACCGGAGCCTGCACCTACACCGGCCAACCAGGATGATGACCTGTCGCTGATTCAATCTCTCGACGATACCGAAGATATCATCAACAACGCCAGCAGAAACGGTGTGAATCCGTTGCCGGACGACACGCGCCTGGTGCGCGGCAGTGAAGCCTGGTGTGAATCCATGATGGCCAAACCGGATGCCGACTGGAATGACGCCGACACCCGTCTGTTTGCGCAAAAATGTCTGAACGATTAAACCGCCTTCATGTTTTTTAACGAACAGCGTCCGCATTTTTTTAATCCCCTGACCGGTAAATACCGCGAGGTGGTGGCGGAATGCTTGCGCTTGTTGTATCAACGCCTGTACACCGACTTGCGCGATTACGGCCACGCGATGAATCGCGAACAACTGGTCGATATCTTTAAAGAGGCCATAGCGCGAACACCGGTTCTGGATGAGCAAGACGATCACAGTGAAACCGAAGGCCGTTTCAAAACCCACCGCGAATTAGCCAGTTTTATCATCAACCGTTTACTGGAAAACGGTTGGCTGGAAAAACAGGTTGACGAAGCCAGTTTGCAAAGTACCTATGGTTTCAGCCGTATGGGCCGTGTGTTCACTCAACCTTTCGCCGACAGCGACAGCAATCACTTTCGTACCCGCAACCGCAATACCCGTAATACGCGCAACAGTTTGCAGGCATTTTACGATCAGGGCGAAGTTCACGATTTGCTGGACGCTTATGAATATTCCGAGCGTATTATCAGCGACTTCACCGATGTGATCTCGGAGCTGGAAGAGCGCAAGCGCCAGTTGGTACGCGAAGTTGAAGCGCGTCAGTTGGTGCAGCAGGCCAGCGAC
>DATJLH010000253.1:0-4057 GCA_035490615.1 Cellvibrio sp. | reverse complement strand
CCGTTGCGATAATCGAGTAATGCTTGCTCCATACGGCTGACGTCAGGAATAACTGCATCCTCTCCGGCCCATGAGACATACATCAATTCGAAAGGTTTCTTGTCGCCGTCGCGCTCGCGGATCTCCTCTTCATTCACCCGCGCCAAGCGTGGCAAACCTTGAGTAACGATGGCGATAAACGGTAACTCATCGCTGATGCCGGTACTGTTAAGTACCGCAAAACGTGCGCGATTACTGGTACCGCCTTTGGGATCACCATTGAGTGTTTCGAAGGACAGCACCGGGACTTTTTGCTCCCGCCACACGCAGTCGCCCAGGTACCAGTCGGGCGCATTGCTGACCGGTAACACCTGGGTAATAGGCACAATTTCCGCCACAGATACGTTGGGCAGTAACAACAGACCGTCGCGCACCGGCACCAGCAAACTGGCGACTTCCTGGATTTTCTTTTCGAGGCGTTGTGGGGCTCTCATGGGAGCGCTTCCTTTAAACGTTGAAGTTAATGGTTCGGTAATTTAATGGCTTGATGGCCGCGGCTTCCACGGGTGAAGGTGGCCAACTGTCGGGCCAATTCCTTCGGTGTTCCGCTGAAGCCGACCGATTCAGTTGCCAGGGTTGCTTCGGGCATGGACGAGCTGGTGCAGCTTGTCGGCGTCTGCACCCACACCTGGCCACCCTGTTGTTTGATAAGCCGGGCGCTGGCCGCGCCATCGTCGCCCATCCCGGTAAACACGATTAAACCGCTACGTTCCCGATAGATCCTGGCGACGTTGGCCACCACCTGGTCAATCGACGGCGCATAACAACCGCCCCAGGGTTTTTCGCTGACCAGCAAGGTGCCATTTTCCAGAATGTCCACGCGCCGTTCCGCACTGATCAGGGTAATGGCGTCGGGCTGCAGTACCGCACCCTGGCAGGCCAAGGCAGCGGGGTAATGTCCGGCCCCGCTC
Source organism: Cellvibrio sp. (assembly GCA_035490615.1). GTDB lineage: Bacteria > Pseudomonadota > Gammaproteobacteria > Pseudomonadales > Cellvibrionaceae > Cellvibrio. The sequence continues at coordinate 3,107 of DATJLH010000253.1, read as the reverse complement.
ATCATGCGGATCAGGGTAGTCGAATAGTGAGCGTCAATGTGCTGGACATAAACAAAGGCGATGCCCAATTCTGCCGGCAAATAACTGAGAAACTCCTTCACCGCTGCCGGACCGCCAGTCGATGCGGCCAATACCCAGAGGCGTGGTGCCCGCTCAGTTTGTTGCAGGTTGATGTCCCCGCTCAAGCGTTGCAGACGTTGGGTCATCCGACGCAACCAGGCTTTGTGGCCTTCACTGCCTTCGCTGTACTCGCTGCTGTCGCTGAGGATAACCGGGACTGTGGCGGTTTCTAACAGCTGCTCAACAAACTGTTCGTGTGCCAGCTGCGTTTCGTCCTGTTCCGTTTTGGCGGATTGGTCCGCCGTTACATCAATGATCCAGGCATCAAGCGGCGTCTCTGGTGGAGACGAAACGGTGGTTAACAGCAAGGCGCAGGCCACCTGATGTTCTGCCTGTGTTACCAGACCGGTGAGATAGTGCTGCTTGGTTGCAGAGTCCACCAGTATGCCGACACGCAATGCACACACGATTATCTCGCCGGTTTGCCCAGGAGTTCATTGATGTTATTGAGCAGCAAATCCTCCTGGTAAGGTTTGCCCATGTATTTGTTAACGCCCAGACTAAAGGCGCGCTCGCGGTGTTTGTCGCCGGTGCGCGAGGTGATCATGATGATCGGAATATCTTTCAGGCGCGAACTGGTGCGGATATTTTTGGCCACTTCGAAACCGTCCATACGTGGCATCTCAATGTCGAGCAGCATCACATCGGGGATATGGTCCTGCAACAACAAGAGCGCTTCGGCGCCGTCTTTGGCGGTAATAACGTTGAAACCTTCGCGTTCCAGGAAGCGGCTGGTGACCTTACGTACCGTAACCGAATCGTCCACGACCATCACCGTCTGTTCGGTCTGCTCGTCCTTCTTCGCCGGTGTTGCCGGGCTGAGCGGTTCAAGCAGCAGAGACTTGCCGAGGCCAAGCGCCAATTGTTCACGGATGAGCGCGTGCAGGTCGAGAATCACCACCACACTACCGTCACCCATCACCGTTGCGCCGGACACACCACGCACCGTACTGAATTGTACGCCGAGGGTTTTTACCACGATCTCGCGGCTGCCCAGCAGGCGATCCACTTGCAGCGCCACGGTATTTTCCGCACTGCGCACCAGCACCACCGGCAAGGGCAGGGACTGGCCGTCCAGCTTGGGTTGGGCAGTGCTGTCGAGCATGGCGCCGAGATAGCGCACCAGATAGTTCTCCCCGGCATATTCGAAGCGGGCTTGCTCATCCTGGTAATAATGTTCCAGCTCAAAGGGGCTGACCCGCACGATACCTTCGATGGTGTTGAGCGGGATCGCATACAGGTCGTCACCAATCTGAACCATCAAGGCGCGGTTAACCGATACGGTGAACGGCAAGCGCACGATAAATTCGGTGCCCTGACCCCAGGTAGAGTCGATAAACATGGCGCCGCCGAGCTGCTTGATCTCGGAATGCACCACATCCATACCGACGCCGCGCCCGGAAATCTGGGTGACTTTATCGGCCGTACTGAAACCGGCGTGCAGAATAAACTGGATGATGTCCTGATCGCTTAACTGTGCTTCTTCAGTCATCAGGCCGCGTTCAATGGCTTTTTCACGAACGCGCTTGAGATTGATACCGCGGCCATCGTCTGCCAGGCGCAGCATCACGTCGCCACCTTCGCGGCCCAGGCTCAACACAATGCGGCCCGTGGCTGGCTTTCCGGCGTTAACGCGGTCTTCGGCTGATTCGATACCGTGGTCTACTGCGTTACGCAGCATGTGCTCCAGCGGTGCCACCATGCGCTCCAGGACCGTCCGGTCCAGTTCGCCTTCGACGTTATCCAATTCAAACTCGACTTCTTTGCCAAGTTCGGTAGCGGCTTGCCTTACGATACGACGCAAACGCGGCACCAGGCGTGAGAAAGGCACCATGCGCGAACGCATCAGACCTTCCTGCAAGTCCGTATTAATCCGGGACTGCTGCAACAACAGGGTTTCGGTATCGCGGGTTTTATCAGCCAGGGTGAACTTCAGATCCATCAAGTCCGACGCTGACTCAATCAGTGAGCGTGACAACTGCTGCAACTGGGAGTAACGGTCCATCTCCAGCGGGTCGAAATCCTCATGGGCGGACATCTGCTCTTGCCGGAACAACACCTGGGCTTCTGTTTCAATATCCAGACGACGCAACTGTTCCTGCAAACGCTGGATGGTGGAATCCATCTCGTCGATGGCGGTACTCAGGTCACTGACCTGTTGCTCCATCCGACCGCGGCTGATGGAGGTTTCACCCGCGAGGTTAACCAGCTCCTCCAGCAATTCGGCCGAGACTTTTACCACTTCCTGCGGACCGCTGCGGCGGGTTGCAAGGTGTTGAATCGGTGCCGGTGCAGCACCGCCGCTGGGGCCGGGGCGCATGCCGGGAAGGTCTACTGACGGCAATGACGGCGCAGCAGGCACCTGCTTGGGCTTGGGGGTAAACGGAATAACTTTTGAGGTATCGACAAACTCATAGTTGTCGTTGCTGAAAGCCGGTTTTGTCGGGGCGGGCTGATCATCCTCATCGTCGGGCCCGCGGACGGGCGAGATGATTGGCGTATTCAACTCTCCATCTGCATGGGATTCCGGTGCAGCCAGGATGCCATTATCCAGTGGTGGCAAGGCTTCGCCAGCCAGCTTGGCCCGTGCGCGATCAACCAGTAAATGCAACCGGTCCTGGTAATTATTGAGTCGCTTGAAAAATTGTTGATCGATCTCGGCGTCGGCACCCATCTCAATCAAAACGCTTTCAAATTCGTGCGACAGATCGCCGATGTCCATCATCCCTGCCAGACGCGCGCCGCCTTTAAAAGTATGCAGGCTGCGTTTCAAATCTTCGACGGGTTCTGTGTTGTTCCAGTCTTCCTGCCACTCATGCAGGGCGCGCTCGATGTCTTCCAGCAATTCGCTGGCTTCTTCGATAAAAATTTCTACGATTTCCGGATCAAAGTCTTCATCGTGCGAAGATTCTTCTTGCGCATCAAATGAGAAGACCACATCCTCTTCTGCTTCTGCTTCTGCTTCTGCTTCTGCTTCTGCTTCTGCT
>DATJLH010000252.1:0-3034 GCA_035490615.1 Cellvibrio sp. | reverse complement strand
GGGTATGCCCACGCGTTTACTTACGCCTCTGCAGAAGACATTTTTGAAGAGATCAAGCGCGCTGCCAATCCGCAGACCGGTTATGACATGCGCGGAGCCAGCTATGCGCGTCTGCGTCAAACGCCGCTGCAATGGCCGTGTCCGCCGGAGCAAGAGAAAACCCGCAACCCGATTCGCTACCTCAACGATGGTGTGAGCCAAACCCTGCGCGAAACCCATGGCAAGCGCCCGCGTCTGAATTTCGCCACGGCCAATGGCAAGGCTGTTTTCTGGGCGCGCCCCTACCTGGCGCCCGCCGAATTACCGGATGATGATTTTCCCTTCGTATTCAATACCGGTCGCCTGCAACACCAATGGCACACGCTCACCAAGACCGGCAAGATCGCCACGCTGAATAAACTTAACCCCGGACCCTTTGTGGAATTACATCCGGACGATGCAGTGCGGCTCGGTGTAAAAAATAACGATTGTGTGGAGCTGACGTCCCGACGCGGCAGCGCGGTCTTGCCAGCGGTGGTGACGGATCGTGTCAGCCCCGGCAATTGTTTTGCGCCCTTTCACTGGAACGATGTCTATGGCGAACAGCTCGCGGTTAATGCGGTGACCAACGACGCGATTGATGCGGTATCGCAACAACCCGAGATGAAATTCTGCGCGGTAAGTTTGAAAAAAGTTGAATTGATCGCACGTGAATTTGCCAGCACACCCGCTGCTGAATTTACGCCACCGAATGCCGAACCGGTAATGGCATTCGCGCCCATGAGTGAGGAAACCGGCATGACCCTGATCCAGACCTTCGCACAAAAAGTGGGGGTGGCGCAGGCGCTGGCACCGGAACTGTCGGACGATGAGCGCAGTTACCTGAGTGGTTTTGTCAGTGGTTTGCAAGCCAGTGCGCGTTTGATCACAGCGGTGCCCAGCCTGCCACTCGACGCGCCGGTAGAGTCGGGCAAACGCACCTGGATCAATGGCTTGCTGGCCGGCATGTTCAGCCGCGTGTTGCCGATAGATATGCCGACAGAAAACGATAAACCTGCGTTGCAAATTTTATGGGCGTCCCAAACCGGCAACGCGGAAACCCTCGCGGAAAAACTTGCACAACAGGCGAGCCAGGCGGGATGGGCGGTAAAGATTAACGCGATGGATGAGTATCCACTGGCGCAACTGCCACAGGAAAAGTATCTGGTGTGCATTACCAGTACCTTTGGTGATGGCGATGCACCGGATAATGGCCAACATTTTTGGCACCAATTGTGCGATGACAATGCGCCGTCGATTGATCAGCTGCAGTTTGGCTTGTTGGCCCTGGGTGACTCAAGCTACGCCCAATTTTGCGGGCATGGTAAAAACCTTGATGCACGCCTGCAAAAATTGGGCGCAAAACCCTTATTGAATCGTCTGGAGTGCGATACCGATTTTGAAGCGCCGGCGGCACAATGGTTTACACAATTGCTCGCCAGTTTGCCAACCGATAAAAAGCCAACAGAAAAATTATCGGGTGTGGTTGCAGCTGCAAAAACAGAGAGAAGCTACTCCAAAACCAATCCCTATCCCGCCCGCCTGATCATCAACCGGCGCCTTAACGGCGAGGGCGCGGCAAAAGACACGCGACAATTCGGGTTTGCCCTCGGCGATTCCGGTATGACCTATGAAGCTGGCGACGCCCTTGGCGTCTGGCCACAGAATTGCCCTGAGTTGATTGTTGAAATGGCGCAACAACTTCATCTCAACCTGGAAACCCCGGTGTTGGTCGACGCACGCGAGAAGCCATTGCAACAAGCGCTGCAACAACACTTCGAAATTGCCCGCCCCAGCCCCGACGCGTTGAAATTGATTGCTGAACGTTCCGGCAATGATGAACTGAAAAAATTATTGCAGGCGGAACACAAAGCAGAATTGCAAGACTGGTTATGGGGACGGCAACTGGTGGATCTGCTTCATGAGTTTCCTATTCAATGTTCTGCCGACGAATGGCTCGCGGTACTCAAGCCTTTGCAGCCGCGTTTATATTCGATTTCATCCAGCCCCAAAGCCTTTGCCGATGAAGTTCATTTAACTGTATCAGCCGTGCGCTATACGCGTTACCAGCAAGGCAAGAAAATGCGCAAAGGCGTGTGCTCTACTTTTCTCGCGGATCGCGCAGACGACATGACTGTGCCGATCTTTGTGCAGAGCAACAAAAACTTCCGTGTCCCCGCCGACGGTAGTGTGCCCGTCATTATGGTCGGCCCGGGCACGGGAGTTGCTCCCTTTCGCGGCTTTTTGCAAGAGCGTCGCGCGCGCGGCGATACCGGCAAAAACTGGTTATTCTTCGGGGAGCAACACCAGGCCAGCGATTTTTATTATCGCGACGAACTGGAAACACAGCTGCGCGACGGACACCTCACCAAGCTCAGCCTCGCCTTCTCACGCGATCAGGGGCAAAAAATTTATGTCCAGGACCGCATGCGTGAAGCCGGTGCCGACATCTGGCGCTGGCTGGAAGAGGGTGCTTACTTTTATGTGTGTGGCGATGCAAGTCGCATGGCCAAGGATGTGGACAATGCACTGCGCGAGATCGTCGCGCAGCACGGTGGTTTTAATGAAGTGGATACCGTGAATTACATGCGTAAGTTGAATATGCAGAAGCGGTATTTGCGGGATGTTTATTAATTGGTAACAGTGGTAGCGAGTTGCTAGCTTGTAGCACTCATTGTCGGATTACGAGGCTTGCGCCTCTAATCCGACCTACGAATCTGGATTCAATTAAAAATATTGTCGTCGCCGGGGAAAATCCCTGCTTTTACGTCTGCAACATACTTCTGCATCGCGCCGGGAATATCCCGTGCTTCCAGTAAAAAGTTTTTGGAAAACTTGGGTGGTTGTTCGGTTAACCCGAGGATGTCGTTGATCACCAGGACTTGCGCGTCGGTATCGCGGCCGGCCCCGATGCCGATGGTGGGGATGGGGATGCTGCGCGTAATGACGGCGCCCAAGGCGGCGGGTACGCACTCAAGGACTAATAAATCAGCGCCGGCGTCGGCTAATAATTTTG
>DATJLH010000251.1:0-4034 GCA_035490615.1 Cellvibrio sp. | reverse complement strand
ACACAGGGGTAAAGCTCCGGGTGTCGCTGGCCTACGATATTAACGCGGATACCGCAACACACCCGCAACAACACCATCGTCAGGCGATTCCACAAGGTCACGATGCGCCAACGCCAACTGTAGGGCAGGATTGGTTGGATGATCACCGCGATAAAGCCGATGATAATCCCGGTGACATTATGAAGAATCAGGAACAATAAACTGCGGAGGTAAAGCACTATAGATTCTCGCGTGTTGTGTTGATCAGAGCGTCGGCCGCTGCGGCCAGATCATCAAAAACCTGTACCTGTTCCAGGGTCAGCCCCGGAAAATCATCGGTGCTGTCGCTGTCCGGATACTGCAAATCCTCAAGGGTTTTTACCCCGTTGCCGGTGCGCACCAGCCACGGCTGACAACCCTTGCTCACCGCCGCCTGCAAATCGCGCAGGGTGTCGCCGATAAAGGGCGCACCTTCGGCGGAGATATTAAATTCTGCTTCAATGGCATCGATCAAACCGGGTTTGGGTTTGCGGCATTTACAGTGATCTTCCGGCGCGTGGGGGCAATAAAAAATCGCACTGATCTCACCGCCGTGATCTTCTACCAGTTGCGTGATTTTTTCATGCATGGCTTCCAGATCATCAAGGTCAAATTTGCCGCGCGCCAGGCCGGATTGGTTGGTGGCAATCACCACCGTAAAGCCGGCCTGCGACAAACGGGCAATCGCCTCAATACTACCCGCAATAGGCACACACTCATCCGCCGACTTTACAAAATCCGGCCGGTCGAGATTGATCACACCATCACGGTCAAGAATTACCAGTTTCATCGCGTCTCACAGTAGGTCGAATTAGCCGCGTATAACGCGGCGTAATCCGACAGCAAAATTAACTCTTCGCCGGCACCAGATACGAAATATCAGCCACTTCCAAGAACAATCCGCGCAGTTGCTGTAACAGCGCCAGGCGATTTTGTTGCAGCGCCGGGTTATCGCACATCACCATGACGTTGTCGAAGAAACTGTCCACGGGTTGCTGCAAGTCGGCGAGGCTGGCAAGCGCTTCCGTATATTTGTGCGCAACGTACAGAGGTGCAACCACACTGGCTTTAGCGATAACGGCTTTGGCCAGATTTTTCTCGGCTTCTTCTACTAACAGGTCGGAATTTAATGCAGCGTCAATCTCGCCGGCTTGTTTGCTGAGGATATTGGAGACGCGTTTATTCGCGGCCGCCAGGGCTTGGGCCTGAGGCAATTTGCTGAATTCGAAAACGGCTTTTACACGCAGATCGATATCCAGGGGCACACTGATTTGCTTCGCGTTGACCGCCTGGAACACTTCCGCCGGAATCTGTGCGTCTTCATAAAACGCGCGGAAACGGTCGAGCATATAACCCAGCACGGTGTCCACCAGCTCGTCACCAACAGTCAAGGCTTTGTGCTGCGACTTGGCAAAATTCAACAGGTCGCGCAGGTCCAGGTTGAGTTTTTTCTCCACCAGAATACGCAACACCGAAATGCTGGCGCGACGCAACGCGAAAGGATCTTTGGAGCCGGTGGGTTGTTGGCCAATGCCAAAGATACCGGAGATGGTGTCGAGACGATCCGCCAGTGCAATGATGGCGCCGGTCGTTGTTGCGGGTAATTCATCACCGGCAAAACGCGGCAGGTATTGTTCGTTCATTGCCGCCGCGACCTCGGCATTTTCACCGTCGTTCAGCGCGTAATAATAACCGGCGATGCCCTGCATATTGTCGAACTCGCCCACCATGTTGGTGACCAGATCCGACTTGCACAATTGCCCGGCGCGCTCAGCCAGTTGTTTATCGGCTTTTAATTGCCCGGCGATATAAACCGCCAGCGCGGCGACGCGTTCGGTTTTCTCGTAAATCGTGCCGAGTTGCGCTTGAAACACAATAGTCTTCAAACGCTCACGCAGAGACTCCAAGGTAACTTTTTTATCGGTTTCAAAAAAGAAGGCCGCATCGGATAAGCGCGGGCGAATCACGCGTTCGTTACCGTCAATCACCAGCGCGGGATTTTTACTTTCGATATTGGCCACAGTAATAAAGTGCGGCAGGAGTTTGCCTTTGTTATCGACCACATGGAAATATTTCTGGTGTTCCTTCATCGAGGCAATCAGGGCTTCGGCGGGCACATCCAGAAAACGTTTTTCAAAATTACCGGTCAAGGCCACCGGCCACTCCACCAGAGCAGTCACTTCGTCGAGCAGGTCCGCATCAATTACCGCGACACCGCCCACTTTTTTCGCTTCGGCTTCAACCTGTTGTTTGATCAGTTCGCGCCGCTCGTTCATGTCGACCAGCACGTAACCGATAGTCTTCAACTTGTGCAGGTATTCTTCCGCACTTTCCAGTTGTAGCTCCTGGTTGTAATGGAAGCGATGGCCGCGCGTGCAGCGATTGGCGCGCAGGCCGAGAACGGTGGCGTCCACAATGTCGTAACCGTAGAGCATCACCAGCCAGTGAGCCGGGCGCACAAATTCGGTTCGTTTTGCGCCCCAGCGCATACGCTTGGCGATGGGTAATTTGGCAAATGCGGTTTCCACGATGTCGCCCAACAGGCTGCAGGTTTCCTTGCCTTCGGTGGTTACGCGCGCAACGAGTTTTTCTACTTTGCCATCGCTTTCCGTTGTTAATGCGTCGACAGCGATATTGTTTTTCTCGGCAAACGCAATGGCCGCTTTGGTGGGCTTGCCAGCGCCATCAAAGGCCACGGTTTTTGGCGGGCCCCACACCACCAGTTCCTTTTGCGGTGTAGCCTCGATCAACTGTTCAACGATGATCGCCAAACGACGCGGCGCAGCAAAAGATTTGATCGCAGTGTAGGTCAGCTCCTGAGCTTGCAAACCCGCAGCGATATTTTCTTCCAGCGCGGCGATCAGGGTTTTCAGGGCTTTGGGTGGCAGTTCTTCGGTGCCCAGTTCCAATAAAAAGTCAGCAGACATTATTCTTCTCCCTCCGCGGACAGCAATTCATTGCGCAGAGATTCAGGGGCCAGCGGGAAGCCGAGCGATTTACGCTTGTCAAAATAGGCCTGCGCCACGGCGCGCGCCAGCGCACGCACGCGCAGGATAAAACGCTGGCGTTCGGTGACCGAAATGGCGTGGCGGGCATCCAGCAAGTTAAATGCGTGAGACGCTTTCATCACCATTTCATACGCAGGCAGCGGCAAACTTTTTTCCATCAAACGCTGGCTCTCGCGTTCGTACACATCAAAACTGTGAAATAAAAATGCCGTATCGGCTTCTTCAAAGTTGAAGGTGGACATCTCCACTTCGTTTTGGTGGAACACATCACCATAGGTGACCTTGTCGCCGTTGGGGTTGATGGTCCACACCAGATCAAAGATCGAATCCACACCTTGCAGGTACATGGCGATGCGCTCGATACCGTAGGTGATTTCACCGGTGACCGGATAACACTCGAGCCCACCCACTTGTTGGAAATAAGTGAACTGCGTGACTTCCATCCCGTTCAGCCAGACTTCCCAGCCGAGGCCCCAGGCGCCGAGGGTGGGCGATTCCCAGTTGTCTTCCACAAAACGGATGTCGTGAACGGTGGTGTCGATACCCATCTCGCGCAATGAACCCAGGTAGAGTTCCTGGATATTGTCCGGCGAGGGTTTAAGTGCAACCTGAAATTGGTAGTAATGCTGCAAGCGGTTGGGGTTCTCGCCGTAACGGCCGTCTTTGGGGCGGCGGCAGGGCTGCACGTAGGCGGTGTTCCAGGTTTCCGGGCCGATGGCGCGCAGGAAGGTGGCGGGATGGAAGGTGCCGGCGCCGACTTCGAGGTCGAGCGGTTGCAGGATCACGCAACCCTGGCGCGCCCAATATTCTTGCAGGGCGAGGATCAGCCCCTGGAAGGTGCTTACATCCGGTTTTTTGGCATCAGGCTTGGGAGAACCTGCGGAATCTTGATGGTCAGACACGGAGACTTGCCTCTGGCTTGCGGTTCGAAAAGATAAAAGAGCGCCGGATTATAGCGGGACTGGTGCGGCATTAGTACTGTCGGGTGGTTTCGTGGTGGGTTGGCAT
>DATJLH010000250.1:0-4372 GCA_035490615.1 Cellvibrio sp. | reverse complement strand
GCTGATAGGGAACCGGTGCAGGCAGAGCCAGCTCTTCGCCGGCTTTTCGGCGTTGATACAAGCTTAACAACTCACCGAAAATAATCGGGTTGCACCAGCCATCCAGTAATACGTGGTGGAAAGTCCAGATAAATCGGTGCTGCTCATCACTTAACCGTAACAAGGCTATGCGCATCAAAGGCGGTTGAGTGAAATTGAAACCCCTCGCTCTGTCTTCAGCGAGATAATTTCCTATGCCTTGTTCCTGCTCGGGTGCGGGCAGTCCTTTCAAATCGACTAAGGTAAAAGGTAAGTCGGCGGTTTTTACGACCAATTGGTGGATTTTCTGGCTTTCAAACCCGATAAAGCAGGTCCGGAATACATCATGTCGCAACACCAGCGCTTGCCAGGATTGAACGAATGCCTGCACATCGAGTTCGCCGTGCACATCGAACCCAAATTGAGACGTGTAGGATCCACCAGCTTCATCCATGAGCGCATGAAAAAGTAAACCTTCCTGCATTGGGGTGGCGATATACAATTTGTCAAAATTGTACTTGGCTGACAGGGTGTCCAGTGTCTCCTGGTCGACGGTGGCACTGGGAAAATCACTGGGCGCATACCGGCTTTGGCTGGTCAGGCAGTGATCGATGCAACCGCGCAGCGCCTGGGCGAAAAGATCCGCAAACCGCTCCCGCTGCTGCTCGCTGAGCACCTGCGACTCAATGCTAAAACGCAGCTCTGCGTCCCGCACCAAACCCTCGACACTCACCGGCTTTCGCTGGGGGTTCAGCGCGCTGACCGTCGCACCGGCCGATTCCTTCGCCCAGGAAAACACCGCGTTCCGATCGAGGCTGTTGTCGAACTGGCCCAGGTAATTAAAGAAGATTTCCGCCGAGGATTGTTCGGATTCCTGGTCCCTGATTGCTGCATCCCGCTGTATATACTTCAGCAGACCGTATCCGACACCTTTGTTGGGCAGCGCCCGGTATTGCTCTTTTACCGCGGCGATGAGACCGGCCCAGGATTTTTCCTGCGGGGCCTGCAGAATCAACGGATAAACCGCGGTGAACCACCCCAGCGTTTCGCTGACATCCAGCCCATCAAAAAACTCTTCCCGCCCATGGCCCTCCATTTCTATGCGCAGATTGCCGTGCCCTGTCCAGGCTTGATACGCCTGCCACAGCGCCGCCAACATCAATTCGTTGATCTGGGTCCTATAGGTGGTGTTCGATTCCCCCAGCAGCGCCGCCGTCTGCTGGGCATTCAAGCTGAATAAACTTACCCCCGGGCGCGGCGCGGCCTCGGATCGCGGCAGCGGTTTGACCGGCAACGCCAGGCGCTTCAGCCAATACTCCCGCTCCTCTCTGAAAGAGGAACTCTCTTTCACATAGGCCTGCAACGCATCGCCCCACTGTTGCAACGAAGACGTCTTGGGTGAAAGTTGAATGGTCTGTTGTTGCTGCAGCTGGGCCCAGGCTTGCTCCATATCCGCCAGCAGAATCCGCCAGGAGACCCCGTCCACCACCAAGTGGTGAATGGCCAGCAAAAGCCAGCCCGCGCCTTCGCCTTGCCGATCACCGGTATTGGCAATATAAAGCGCTTTGAGCAAAGGACCTTGTCCAATATCCAATGCGGCTTGCGCCGATGCACAGATCGCCTCCAGCGCCGCCTCCCGCGCCGGCGATGTGTGGCTGCTTAAATCGTGATACTCCAGCGAGGCATCCAACATGGCTTGGCTGTATGCCCGATGCTGCGCCTGCCACTCGCCCTGGTGCTCGATAAACTGTAAACGCAGAGCGTCGTGACGCTGATACAACGCGGCGACAATCCTCTCCCAATCGGCACGCATCAACCCATTGGGCATGTTCAGAAGAACGGCCTGATTATAATGATGCACCGCCGGCAGCTGCCTTTCAAAAAACGCGTGCTGACTCGGCAACAAATTCAATTTACCCTGCACCGCTCCCTGCGGCGTATTCAGGAGCACACCCGTTTTGATCACCGGCATCAGTGCCGCAATCGTCTGCAGCTCAAACAACTGCCGCACGGTAAAATGGATATCCTGCTTTTTCGCGCGCGTGACCAGCTGAATCGAGACGATGGAGTCCCCACCCAGGGAAAAGAAATTGTCTTCAACCCCAACCTGATCGAGCTTCAGCAGCTCTTGCCAGAGATGGCAAAGTTTCTCCTCTATGGGATTGCGCGGCGCCACGTATTTTTCTTTGAGCAGATCCGTCTCTTTGGGTGCCGGCAACGCATCACGATCAATTTTTCCATTAATTGTCAGCGGCATCCGCTCGATAAAAACGTAAATGGCAGGCACCATGTAATCCGGCAACTGCGCTTTAAGCTGCTGTCGCAAGCGGCCGCTCATCTCTGCCTTTTTTTGCAGAAGCTGGGCTTCATCATCACCTTCAAATGCTTGCGCCGGGACAATATAAGCCACCAAACGCTTATCCCCCCGCTCATCCTCGCGCCCGGTGACCACACTTTCCTTGACCGCATCCATCGATACCAGCTGCGACTCTATTTCACCCAGCTCGATGCGAAACCCGCGGATCTTCACCTGATCATCACAACGCCCCAGGAAATCCAGATAACCATCGGGTAACCAGCGGGCCAGATCGCCCGTTTTGTAGAGCCTGCTCACGCCGTCTGATACGAAGGGGTCCCGCACAAAACGCTCCTGCGTCAGCTGCGGCTGCCCGAGATAACCCAGGGCCAAACCCTCTCCGCCCACATACAACTCGCCCGGACAGCCTATCGGTTGCGGGCGCAGTTGACCGTCCAGCACATACAGCTTCGTATTGCCCATGGGCTTACCGATCGGCAATGAATCCCGTTGCGCAAGATCCGCCTCGGCCTGAATTCGATAGAAGCTACAGCCGATAACCGATTCGGTCGGGCCGTAGTGATTGAAATAATTCGCCTCGGGAAACATCCGCCGCAGCCTGGCAAGGGTGGCCGCCGATAAAATTTCACCACCAATGACAAAGACATGCCGCCCGGCACACGGCTGCGCATCGTCCAGCACCGCCAATAGGCCAGCCACATGGCTGGGTGTCAGGCGCAGCAAATAATTGGATTGGGCCTGCCGCAGGGCCTGCGCCAGATCCTCCAGCTCTCGACCCTCGTTGATCAATCCCACGCACCCGCCCGAGATCAGCGGCAGATAAATACTGGGCAAGGTGAGATCAAAACCGTAGGAGGTAAAGACCAAAGATCCATCGAGCGCCTGGTCGTAATAACCGTGCTGCGCAAAATCCAGATAATTTACCAACGCCCGATGCTCGACCATGACGCCTTTGGGCCGGCCGGTTGAGCCAGAGGTATAGATAACATAAGCCAGTGATGCACTGTTTTGCTCGGCACCGGGATTGCCAGTGGGATAGCCCGTCAGCAGCAGCTCTCGGAGCTCGCTCTCAAGGGGCAGGACCTTTTTGTCCTCAAAGAGCCCCGCCTCCACCGTGAGATACGTCTTGGTCAGCACCAGCTCAATGCCAGTCTCATCCAAAATATGGTCGATACGCGCACGCGGATACGCGGGGTCGATCGGAACATAAGCGGCGCCCGCTTTGAGAATACCCAAAATGCCCACCACCATCTCCACCGAGCGCTCCACGCACAGAGCGACCATGGAGCCCGTTCCAATTCCCTGCTTGGCCAGATAATGAGCCAGTTTATTCGCCTGGATATTCAGATCGCGATAGGAAAGATCACCTTCTGAACTTCTGACGGCCACGGCCTCTGGTGTCCGCGCGGCCTGTTGCTCAAACAAATGATGCAGGCAGCTCGTCCGGCGGTAGTCAAAGGACGTGTCGTTCCAGTGCGATAGTGTCCGCGCCTGATCTTCCGATACATAAACCTTTAGTTCCCCCACTTTACTCGAGGAAGAAACCATCGATCGGCACAAAAGGGTTCTGAATGTGGCGGCCAAAAGCTGGATTGTCGATTCATTGAAAAGACTACGGCGATACTTCCATGTGAATTTGATTGTTCCCGCGACGTCATACGCGAAGAGTTCCAAATCAAATCTCACATCGCATTCTTCTTCGACTACGGGCTCAACCTTCAGACGCGATAGCTTCAACTGCTCTTCCGGAAGGTTATGTAAATCGAGTTTTATCTGGAAAACGGGACTGTGCGACAAGCTCCTTCCTGGACTTAGGTCCTCGACCACCCTTTCGAAGGGAACATCCTGATTCTGCAGCGCTTCGATAATCCGGTTTTTGTTCTCCGCTAACAAGTCGACAAACATCTGATCGTCAGAGATTTTATTTCTCACCACAATCGTATTGACGAAAAGGCCAACGAGAGACTCAACCTCCTGAAGTTTTCGGCCGGCAATGGGAGAGCCAACCACCACATCGCGCTCGCCACTATACTGGCT
>DATJLH010000249.1:0-9957 GCA_035490615.1 Cellvibrio sp. | reverse complement strand
CGCTTGAACCATCACCACCATTCTCAGCCCCCGTCATAAAGAACTACCCAATAACCGATCTTCACCCAGGGCACTCACACAACCTAAGTAACTCAATAACAAAGCCCCCACAATCCACTGAACTTGGCCCCCGCGTGTCAGTCGCAACTCTTACCCCGACCAGAAACCAAATCTTCTGGCGCTGATACTCCATTGTTTTTCACATTAATCATCAAGGAGAACCATCATGCAAATTAAAGACGTTATGACCACCGACGTAAAAACCCTGGCACCTGATCAAAGCATTCGCGAAGCGGCTTCGCTGATGGCCGACATCGATAGCGGTGCGCTGTTAATTAATGAAGGGGATCGTTTGGTCGGGATGGTGACGGATCGCGATATTGCTATCCGTGCCGTTGCCAAGGGGTTGGATTGTGACACGCCGATACGCGAGGTGATGAGTAATACCATCCGCTATTGCTTCGACGATGAAAGCGTTCAGGATGTGGCGCAAAACATGGCTGAAAATGAAATGCGCCGGATGCCGGTGCTCAACCGCGAGAAACGTCTGGTAGGTGTAGTTTCGCTGGGTAATATCGCGAGCTGCCACAATCAGCAAACCAGCGATACGGTGTTGCAGGGTGTTGCGCGCGCGCATTAATGGTGCTCCTTACTTATGCGGTCATGAATGATGGAGGCCACTATGAAAGCTGTTGTATTTCACGCGGTGGGCGATATTCGCCTGGATGATGTTCCCGAGCCGCAACTGCAAGAACCTACAGATGCCATTGTGCGATTAACTGCCTCTGCTATTTGCGGCACAGATCTGCATTTTATTCGCGGTACGGTGGGCGGCATGGAGGCCGGCACGATTCTCGGCCATGAAGGTGTGGGTATCGTGGAGGCGCTCGGTGATGACGTGCGCAATTTACAGATCGGTGATCGGGTGGTGATTCCGTCCACCATCGCTTGCGGCAATTGTTCCTACTGCCGCGCCGGTTATTATTCGCAGTGCGACGATGCCAATCCCAACGGCAAACAAGCCGGTACGGCGTTTTACGGCGGGCCGGCGAACACTGGCAGCTTCCATGGATTGCAGGCGGAAAAAGCCCGTATTCCTTTTGCCAATGTCGGGTTGATTAAACTCCCACCCCAGGTCAGCGATGACCAGGCGATTTTATTGTCGGATATTTTTCCGACCGGTTATTTCGGTGCTGATCTGGCGGAAATAACCAACGGCGATACGGTCGCGGTATTCGGTTGCGGGCCGGTGGGCCAATTCGCGATTGCCAGCGCGTTTTTATTTGGCGCAGCGCGCGTGTTTGCTATTGATAAACACGCTGATCGCCTGCGCATGGCGCGCCAGCAAGGTGCGGAAGTGATCAACTTTGAAGAGGAAGATCCGGTTGAAGCGCTGCACCGTTTGACCAAGGGTATTGGTGTGGATCGCGCTATCGATGCGGTGGGTGTCGATGCCGAACATCGTCACTCCCACATCGATAAAGAAGAGGAACAACGCTTCGCCCAACAGGTTGAACAAATCGCGCCGGATGCGCATCCGGATGGTGAAAACTGGCAGCCGGGTGATGGTCCCAGCCAGGTGCTGGAGTGGGCTATCAAAGGATTGGCCAAAGCGGGTACGCTAGCGATTATTGGTGTGTATTCCCCGCAATCCAATCAGTTTCCTATCGGGATGGCGATGAATAAAAATCTCACCATCAACATGGGCAATTGTCCTCACCGAAAATACATCCCTAAACTGATCGAGCTGACGGTGAGCGGTCGTATTGATCCAGCCAGGATTCTGACGCAAACCAAACCCATAGGTAATGCTATCGACGCCTTCAAGGCGTTTGATCAACGGCGTAGCGGGTGGGTAAAGGTGGAACTGCAACCGCAACAGACTCACACGGACGATGACGAAGGTATGCTCGATGATGCGCTGGAGGATTCTTTTCCGGCCAGCGATCCACCTTCCATGACGGCACCGGCGCGTCATCATTAAGGATTTTCTTTTCTATAAATCAGAGGGAGCTTATGAGCGACATACGTATAGGTATTTCCGGCTGGCGCTACGTCCCTTGGCGGAATAATTTTTACCCCAAGGGGCTGCGCCAGAAAGATGAGTTGTACTTCGCATCCCGCGCCGTCAATTCTATTGAAATTAACGGTTCGTTTTACGGACTGCAACGTCCCACCAGTTACGCTAAATGGTACGCCGACACGCCGGATAATTTTATCTTCAGCGTGAAGGCGTCGCGTTACATCACCCACACCAAACGCCTGCGCGACATTGAACAACCGCTGGCAAATTTCTTTGCGTCCGGCATGTTTCATTTGAAAGAAAAGCTGGGGCCGTTCCTGTGGCAGTTCCCGCCCAGTTTTCGTTTTGATGAGAGTTTGTTTGCCGAATTTCTTGCCCAGTTACCGATGACCGGCGATGCTGCAAAAACCCATGCGCGTCACAGTGATCCTGAAGTGCAGCGAGAGGGGTATCTGGATATTCCGCAAAATTTACGGCTGCGCCACGCGGTAGAGATTCGCAATGACAGTTTTGTCGACGAGGCGTTTATTCAGCTGTTGCGCAAGCATCGCGTCGCACTGGTCGTGGCCGATACGGCAGGCCGCTGGCCACAACTGGAAGACCTGACCAGTGACTTTGTCTACATGCGCCTCCACGGTGATGTGGAGTTGTACAACAGCGGTTACAGCAAAGAGGCATTGGAGCGCTGGTATAAACGTATCCGGTTATGGAGCCAGGGCCGCCAACCCGGCGATGCCCGGCTGGTGACTCAGGAAAAAGATAAGGCGCACGACGGCCGGGATGTGTTTTGTTATTTCGATAACACCGATAAACTCTTTGCGCCGTACGATGCGCGTTACATGCTGGAACGCCTGGGGCTGGCTGATACCCTGGAGGCCGAGCCGGGCAAGATGATAGGAGCTGCTGCATGACCTCAACTTCAGAGACGCCGACCAACTGCCTGCGGATTCTGACCTTGAACTTACACAAGGGATTTACAGCACTGAACCGCCGTTTTATGTTGCCGGAATTGCGCGATGCCGTACGCACCCAGTCGAGCGATATCGTGTTTTTGCAGGAAGTTCTGGGTGAACATAAGCGCCACGCCTCCCGGTTCGATAATTGGCCAGAGGTGCCCCAGTACGAATTCCTGGCGGACAGCATGTGGCCGGAATTCTCTTACGGGCGCAATGCGGTGTATCCCCACGGTGATCATGGCAACGCGCTCTTGTCCAAGTTTCCGATTGTTCGTTATCACAATCTGGATGTGTCGATCGGTACGATCGAACAGCGGGGGCTGCTGCATTCGGTGATTTATGTGCCCGGCCAGACGGAAGTTCACGCCATTTGCGTGCATCTTGGCTTACGTGAAAATCATCGCCAGCAGCAGTTGCGGCTGCTGTGCAAATTGGTCGATAGCCTGCCTCCGGGAGAGCCGGTTATCGTCGCGGGAGACTTTAACGACTGGCGCCAACGCGCCGATGCCATACTGGAGCACTGCGGCATGCAGGAAGTCTTTGTCCAACAATTCGGTAAACCGGCCCGCAGCTTTCCGGCGCGCTGGCCCTGGTTTCGACTGGACCGCATTTACCTGCGCAACGCCACCGCGCGCAACCCGGAAGTGTTGCGCATCCGCCCCTGGTCGCACCTGTCTGACCACGCCCCGCTGGCGGTTGAGGTTCATCTATGAAAGACGTCTGGCGCGCGAGCAACGAGATCGAATTACTGATCAACGGTGAAGCGTTTTTTCCGCGCGTATTTGACAGCATCCGCAAGGCGAAGCGTGAAGTGTTGATTGAAACCTTCATCATCCGCGAGGATGAAGTGGGCAAAGCGTTACAGCAAACACTGATGTATGTTGCGCGGCGCGGTGTGCATGTAGAAATCACCGTTGATGCCTACGGTGGCAACGAAGTCAGTGCTGCCTTTTTCCAGGCGATGGCCGATGCCGGTGTGCATGTCCATTTGTTCGAACCCACCCGCCATTTTTTTACCCTTCGCCTGAATGTATTTCGTCGGTTGCACCGCAAGCTGGTGGTGGTAGATAACGAGGTGGCGTTTATCGGCGGCATCAATTATTGCGCCGACCAGCTCAGCAGCTTTGGTGAAGAAGCCAAGCAGGATTATTCCGTGTGTTTGCGCGGACCGGTGGTACAGGATATCCATCAGGCGTGCCTGGATCTCTTGCGCCATGGCGAAACAAAAGCCCGGCCGTTCTGGCGTCGCACAAAGATCGCCAAAGCCCCGGGCAACTCGACCGATGGCGCGCGCGTGCTGTTGACAGTGCGCGACAATGGCGTGCACAAACGGGATATCGAAAAATATTATTTGAATGCAATCCATTCCGCCAAAGAACGCCTGGTGCTGGCTCACGCCTATTTTTTCCCCAGCTATGGCTTGTTGCGCGCTTTGCGCAATGCGGCGCGGCGCGGCGTGGATGTCACACTGATCTTGCAAGGCGAGCCGGACATGCCCTGGGTGCGTTTATGCGCGCAATTACTCTATGGATATTTGATGCGTGAAGGCGTAAAAATTTATGAATACAAAGAACGCCCGTTTCACGGAAAGCTGGCCCTGGCTGATCGCCATTGGGCCACCTTGGGCTCCAGTAACCTTGATCCGCTAAGCCTGTCACTGAATCTGGAAGCTAATGTGGTGGTTGATGATGAAGCCTTTAATCAACGCTTGTTTAATCATCTGCACACATTAATCCATGAGCATGGCGAACCCGTCAGTATGCAGGTGGTAAAACGTCGCTATTGGTGGCGTATGCCGCTGATTTTTTTATCGTTCCATTTTCTGCGTCATTTCCCCGCCATTGTTGGCTGGCTCCCTGCTCATGCGCCGAAACTTGAATTGGTAAGTTCACAGAAACACCTATGGAAGAAAAACCATTATGACCAGGAAAGAGCCTGACGATTTTTTTGCGCTGGCGCAGCGCGACGAACAGCACCGGCATTGGAAGCTGGCAAAACACCTATTGACCTTCTGCTTTTTCGTGGCCGTGGCGGTATTGCTGTTCATGCTGGTGGACAACCTGAACTGGCTCGAAGTCAAGCAAGCCTTACATGCCTACGAATGCGAAACGCTGGCCATGGCATTGGCCGTCGCGCTGGTCAGTTATATCGCCTTCAGCAGTTACGATATATTGGGTCGTGCCTATACCGGTCATCCCTTACCCGTGCGGCAGATATTGCCGGTAGCGTTTGTGTGTTACGCGTTTAATTTGAATCTGAGTTCCTGGATCGGTGGCGTTGCCATGCGTTACCGATTGTATTCCCGCCTGGGGTTGCGCGTGGCCACCATCACGCGCGTGTTGAGCTTGAGTGTGTTTACCAACAGTCTCGGCTACATCATCGTGGCAGGATTTATCTTCTCCGCCGGCTGGGTGAAGTTGCCCGCGAGCTGGGGCGTGACCACCGGCGTGTTGCAGATTGTCGGTGCGTTAATGTTGATGCTCGCTGCCGGTTATTTATTGCTGTGCCAATTTTCCTCACGCCGCTCGTGGTATTGGTCGACCCACGAAATCACCTTACCCGGCATTCGGTTGGCATTGGCGCAGGCAGGTTTGTCCACGCTCAACTGGTTGTTGATGGCTTGGCTGATTTTTATTTTATTGCCCGATGCCGTGTCTTATTCAGCGGTGTTAGGCATTTTATTGATCAGCGGCATTGCCGGCATGATTGCGCAAATTCCGGCGGGGCTCGGTGTGCTGGAAGCAGTTTTTATCGGCATCCTGCATCACCAGTTACCCACTGCAAGTATTGTTGCGGCGCTGATCGCTTATCGCGTTATCTATTTTCTGTTGCCGCTGATGATTGCCTGTGTTGTTTACGTGGTGCTGGAAGGCAGGGTGTGGCACTGGCAACGGCGCGCCGGACGTAGCGACCCGGCACAGGATATACCCGGTGTTATCGTGATTCGAAAAGCAACCGATCACCATCTGAATCCACTGCATGAGAAACATTGAAGCGGAGTTATCGAGAGGTTTCTATGAGGCAAAATTACACCTGGCGCGACGGTAACAGCGTTGAGTTGCTGATGAATGGCGAAGGCTTTTATCCGCGCGTATTTGACTGCATCCGCAACGCGCGGGAAGAAGTGCTGCTGGAAACCTTTATCATTGCTGAAGATAAAATCGGCCGACAGTTACAACAAGCCTTGATTGCCGCTGCCAGGGCCGGCGCGCGCGTGGAAGTGATGGTGGATGGTTACGGCACCTTTGATTTAAGCACACCCTTTTTAACCGAGATGGTCGATGCCGGCGTTACGCTGCGAGTCTTCGATCCCAGCCCGCGCATGTTCGGTATGCGCACTAATTTATTTCGTCGCCTGCACCGTAAAATTGTCGTGGTTGATGGAAAGATTGCTTACGTCGGTGGCATTAATTTTTCTGAAGAACATATCGCCGACTTCGGCGATATGGCCAAACAGGATTACGCTGTAGAAGTGAAGGGTCCGATTGTGGCGGACATTCATGCCGCCAGCCTGAGCTTATTGCGCGAGGCAACGCCGGAACAGAATGGCCCCATTGATATTCCGCGTACCAAGCCGGCCGACAGTCCTCCCGCAGGCAACAGCCAGATGCTGATTGCCGTACGCGACAACAACAAGCACAAAGCGGATATTGAGCGCTTGTACCTGCAAGCAATCCGCTCCGCCAAAAAACGTATCGTGATTGCCAATGCGTATTTCTTTCCCGGCTACCGTTTATTGCGCGCCTTGCGCAACGCATCGCGTCAGGGGCTGGAAGTTTTGTTGATCATGCAGGGGCAACCGGATATGCCCTGGGTCAGCGCCTGCAGTCGCGCGCTCTACAATTATTTATTGAAAGAAGGCGTCACCATTCTCGAATACAGCGAGCGGCCTTTCCACGGCAAGGTTGCGCTGGTGGATGACGAATGGGTCACCATCGGTTCCAGCAACCTTGACCCGTTGAGCCTGGCGATGAACCTGGAAGCTAATGTGTTTATCAAAGACAAAGCCTTTAACCAGCAACTGTATACCCACCTGAAAGACCTGGCTGCCAAAACCTGCAAACCCATCAGCCTCGAGCGCATCATGCGCGGCTACTGGTGGCGCTTACCGTTTGTGTTTATCTGCTTCCACTTTGCGCGTTATTTTCCCGCCATTGCCGGTTGGCTACCAGCGCATATCCCGGTACTAAAGCCGGTAAAGCCGGAAGAACTGCAAGATGATAGCGACAATAAGCCCACGATTTGCGAACAGGAAAAAACCGTATGAGCACATCAGGTTCGGCCACCGCAAAAGACGGCACGCAAACGGACGGCGATTCACAAAAACAGGAAAAGCCCTGGTGGACCTGGACCAAACGCGGACTAACATTGTTGTTGTTCGTCGTTGTGTTCGGCCTGTTGTTTAACCTGATCAAAAACCTGGAATGGCAGGAAGTCAAAGACGCAATCACCGGCTATAAAATGTCAACATTGTTACTCGGCGCCGCCATCGCGTTAATCAGTTATGGATTATTCAGCAGCTTCGATTTACTCGCCCGTCATTACACGCAGCACAAGCTACCGGCACGACAAATATTACCGCTCGCGTTTGTCTGTTACGCCTTTAATTTAAACCTCAGCGCCTGGGTCGGCAGCCTGGCTGTGCGTTATCGACTCTATTCCCGCCTGGGACTGGAAGTCGGCACCATCACTAAAATTTTTACCATCAACGTCGTTACCAACTGGCTCGGCTACATTATCCTTGCGGGCATTATTTTTTCTGCACGCTTGCTCAACCTGCCCGATGAATGGAAAGTCGGCGCCACCGCTTTACAATTAATCGGCTTCGGCTTACTGCTGGTCGCCGCCCTGTATCTGCTCGCCTGCCGCTTTGCCAAACGCCGCACCTGGAAAATCCGCGACCACGAAATCACCCTGCCAGGATGGAAATTCGCGCTACTGCAAGCCGCGATGGGTGCGGCTAACTGGATGCTGATGGCCTTGCTGGTGTATATCCTCCTGCCCGACGAAGCGTTTTATCCCACTGTCCTCGGCATACTGCTGATTTGCAGTATCGCCGGCATCGTCACCCACATCCCCGCCGGCCTCGGCGTACTGGAAACCATTTTTCTCACCATGCTGCAACACGAATTCAATAAAAGCGAAATCCTCGCCGCGCTATTGGGTTATCGCGCCTTGTATTTTTTGTTGCCGTTGAGTATCGCGTGCGTGGCGTATCTGGTGATGGAGAAGCGGGCCAAGGCGATGCGGGGGAGTAATGAGAAGCAGGGTGCGGATGAACGCGATGCAGAGTCTTATTGAAAAAGCTGTGCCAAGGTATTCATGGATATAAATAGTCGCACACGCCCTTGATGCTGATGAAGCACCCGCAAACCGTATTGCTCACAGGCCCGATGGCCGATTGTTAAGGCCAATGCCACGTTTACATAGCCTGCGTATACCGCCAGGCTTCAACTTCACAATAAACTGACATAACAAGGAGATTTACCATGGTTCGCAATTTCATCCTGAGCATCCTGGCTGGCGGTTTGCTCACCTGCCTTTCGGTCACTGCCGAAGAACTCAATCAATATGTTGTGGCCGCCACCATCATTGAAGATGGTGTGGTGTTGGGTACGCCGACATTGATGGTAACGCCTGATGAGAAGACGGCTGTTCAGGTGTCGGGTGATCAAGGTTATAACCTCAGTTTAACGCTGTCGCCCACCGCCGAGGGTCACGTGTTAGTGCAGCCCGTTATCATGACCCGCACCAACAACATCAGCCCTTCATTTTTATCCGAGCTGGGAAAGGAGACGCATGTTCGTGACAACAACCTCGAATTCAAAGTCACGGTTAGTGCGTATGCAGGCGATAAAAAAGTCGCAGCGAAATAGCTAATACATCAGAACCGCCGAGGGTTTAATTAACACAAACCCTCGGCAGTCCATAGGTTGGTTATAAGCTGATAATAAGTCGATATTTCTCAATCCAGTGGCGCTTCACTAGCATGCGTTCAACTAACACTGGATTGGAAATACTCTTGATGCGCATCCGAAATCTTGATTTGTCCGATAACGCTATCAACAAGGAACATGAAGCGCTCGGCATCCCCCCTGTAGAAAATATCGCACTCCATCCTGTTATTCGTACCGCCGTCTGGTTTGCCGTACTGACGTTGATAGGTCTCGTCGGCCTGGGCGTAGCACAGGTTTTCGGCAGCAGCTGGCAGGAAGGCGTAGTCACGGTTAAAGCAACGCTTGATGACCCCATGTTCTGGAGCGCCGTGCTGGTGGGATTACTGGCGCAGATAGTGGATGGCGCATTGGGAATGGCCTATGGATTGACATCAACAAGTTTCCTGCTGGCGACTGGCGCGTCACCCGCATTGGCCAGCGCATCTGTCCATATGGCAGAAGTTTTTACCACCGGTATATCCGGTGTTTCACACGCAAAGTTCGGCAACGTCGATAGAAAATTGTTTTTGCGTTTGTTGATCCCAGGCGTCATCGGCGGTGTCCTCGGCGCCGTGCTGGTTACCCAGATTGATGGCGGCACGCTTAAACCCTTTATTACTGTCTACTTATTATTGATGGGCATATATGTACTGAGTAAAGCCTTCCGCAAACATGTCGCAACCCGTAAGGGTGAACCCAGACACGTGGGCAAGCTGGCGCTGTTGGGTGGCTTTGTGGATACGTCAGGTGGCGGCGGCTGGGGTCCAGTGGTTACAACGACGCTGGTGGGTACCGGTCAAGATCCGCGCACAACGATAGGTTCGGTGAATTTCGCCGAGTTTTTCCTGACACTTGCCAGCGCCACATCGCTTTTTATTCTCGTCGATGAAACCATCTGGCATGTGGTATCGGGCTTAATTCTGGGAGGATTGTTCGCCGCACCCTTGGCGGCGTACGCGTGCAAGATGTTTTCAACCAGAACGTTGCTGATTTTAGTCGGGTTGTTAATCAGTGGCATATCGGCATTTAACTTGTATAAAGC
>DATJLH010000248.1:0-8207 GCA_035490615.1 Cellvibrio sp. | reverse complement strand
GCTGTTGTTGGGGGATGTTGTACAGATTGGAGACGTGCAGCAGCGTAGCTGCCTGCTGGCTGATGGCGGCCGTCACGGCCGGGTGGGCATGGCCCAGGCCACATACCGCAATACCGCTGATGGCATCCAGATAGGATTTGCCTTGATCATCCCACACTCGGCTGCCCGCGCCCTTGGTCAGGGTCAGGGTTCTGGTGCCGTAGGTGTTCATCAGCGTTGCCATCACAATCTCCACGCAAAAGTACCAAAAACAAAACCGCCAAAAGCCCGTTGCAGGAACAGGCTTTTGTCAGGCGAAATGGGATATAAACCAGAGAGTCTAAAACAAAACAGGCAGCATCTGGGCTGCCTGCGGGAAAGACTAAGGCGGCAATAGTATAAGCAAATGGCCAGCTTGGCAAATCACTGCCGCGGCATCCGGGACGGCTTTGCGCAGCAATCCAGGGGTGACATTTCATGGACGGGCTTTTAGACTGCCGACCCGTTGTATTCACTATTTAATACAAGGCTATTTAATACAAAGGATTCCGGGCCGTTTGATCAGCCCATACTTGTCAAGGAAGCTTACCCATGTCGTCAGTCATTTTTCCCATTTATTCCCGCCTTATCTATAGCGTTTACCTGCTGTTACTTTTGTTCATGCCGCCGGTGTTCGCCGATGCGCCCGGTTTGTTACTGGCCAAGGTGTATTCCGATCAAGAGGACCTTGCACAGTGGTGGGTCAGTGAAAAACTGGACGGTGTCCGCGCTTATTGGGATGGGCACCACCTTATCTCTCGTCAGGGCAACCGTTTTGCGGCGCCGGCCTGGTTTACGGCAGGCTTTCCGGACGCCCCCCTGGATGGCGAGCTGTGGATGGGGCGGGGTACTTTCGATGAGCTGTCCGGTACCGTTCGCCAGCAAACGCCGGATGATGCCCAGTGGCGCAAGGTCCGTTATATGGTGTTCGATATGCCGGTACCTGATTTGACCTTTGATGAGCGCCTTGCCCGGCTGACACAACTGATCACAGAGCAGGGAATCGGCCACCTGCAATTGGTCAAGCAGTACAAGGTGAGTAACGAGCGGGCATTGATGAATGACCTGGAACAGGTCGTCGCCCGGGGTGGTGAGGGCCTGATGCTGCATCGCGGCACCTCGCTCTATCGCGCTGCCCGCTCAGACGATTTATTGAAGCTAAAAACCTACGAGGATGCAGAGGCTGTGGTCATCGCGCATCTGCCGGGCAAAGGAAAGTACCAGGGGATGATGGGCGCCTTGCTGGTGGAGATGCCGGATCAGCGGCGCTTCAAGATCGGCACCGGTTTCAGTGATGCGCAACGCGCTGATCCGCCGCCGATCGGTAGCACGATTACCTATAAATACTTCGGCAAGACCAGCACCCAATTGCCGCGCTTTGCCAGTTTCCTGCGCGTGCGCAATGAGCTGTGAAGATAAAAAATCACAGGCAGGTTCGCTAAATCTCATGAACCTTGGTGTAGGCCAGGTCAACCTTTTTATAAAACACATTGCCCGGCGGCTGGATAAAAAATCCCTGGAACAGGGTTACCCCCAGTTGCCACAGTGCGGCCAGGTGGCGGGCATCTTCAACTTGTGTGGCGATGACGTGTGTACCTTGCGCCTGCGCTACGGCGACTATTTGTGCAATATTTTCCTGATGCTCCGCCAGCGGCCCGGTCACCAGTGGAGAAAGACGAATGTAATCAAACAGGATGTCGTCCAGCTCATGCAGTGTATTAGGCGTTTCGCCCGCACGCGACAGACACACCCCGCATTGGGCATCCCGCAACGCCTTGACCAGGGTCCGCGCCGTTGATAGCTCAGCATTAACCCAGGACTCCTCAAGGATAAAAACAATGCGCCGGTTGCCGCGCAAGCGCGTGTTGCGCATCAGGCTTGTGGCGAAGGAGAAAAATAATGTCTGCTGTAGTGTGTGCGTCGAAAGATGCAAAAATAATGTAGCGCTTTCGCGCGTGCTGCTATCGGCCATCATGGCATTGACAGCACTTTGTAAAATCCAGCGATCCAGTTCAACCAGTAATTTTGGATTTTCGATACGGTGTAGAAATTTCGCTGCAGAGATCAACTCACCGTCCTCCCGCCGCCAACGCACCAGCACATCGTAATGATTGATGTCATTGTTGGTGAGATTCACCACGGGTTGATAGGACAAGGCCAATTTTTCCCTTGGCAAATTATCCGTAATCTCTAGTAGCGGTTCATTGATGACGGTGACGGCAAGCGGCGCATGTACCTTGTCCCCCGATTCGGCAGGCGTCTGCATGATAGCCCCGGCGCTGGCTTGCTGTGCAGAATCCTGGGCCATCTCCGCGTGATAAATGACATCGTTCACACTGAGGTCCGGTGAATTCAGATAGGCCATACCAATCCTGACGTGTAACTGGCGCTCCTCGCCTTGCACGAGATACGGATCCGCCGTAAGACGCTGGACAATGTGTTTGGCCCGTTGATGGTGATGCTCTGGTGTCCGCGCCGAAACCAATACGCAGGCGGTCAGGTTAGCAATGGCACCCCATTGTTCCTGGCTGCCGATGGTGGTGGCCAGTCGCTGGCAAAAGGCGTCGTGCAGTTCGGCCATGCCCGAATAACCGTAGGTTTTATCCAGCTTGTCCAATTGGTCCACAGTGATGTAATAAACCGCTGCAGGTTGCGCAGATACAGAAACACGTTGCAATTCATTTTCAATCGCCGCGAATAAAAAATGGCGGGTTACCTGATGATCGTCGCGTTTACGAATCACGTGTTCAATCCGGCTTTTGAGCAGCTGGGTATTATGCAAGGCGGCTTGACATTCCTGTACCAGCATCGCCGGCTCGACAGGTTTGGTCAGTAACGCATTTACTCCCATCGCCTGTATCCGTTGGTGCAATTTTTCTGAATGATCTGCGGTCAGGAAAATAATAGGCAAAAGTGTAAACACGGGTTCCTGGCGCAACAGGGTCGCCAGCTCTACGCCATCGATATCGGGCATGTGCATATCCAGAATCATCAACGCCGGTTTAAATTGCGCGGCGCGTTGAAACGTTTGCATCGCCTGATTGATGCACATTACTTCCATTCCCTGATTGCGCAAAATGCCGGCGTGAAATTCGGCCACGGCCGGGTCGTCGTCCACAATCATGACGCGGTGCGTTGGCTCGTGTTGCTCAATGGCCGCCAGGAGTGTTTTGACCAGCGCCGGGAAATCCAGCGGTTTGGTCAGGTAGCTGGCACCGCCCGCGCGCAATGCCTGCAAGCGCGCGTTGAGATCGCTACGAGAAGAAATCAGGATGACCGGAATCCCTTCGCCCACCCGCTGGTGAATTTCCTGCAGGGCAGTGATGCCCGGGATCGGATTGGCGAAACGGCCTTCGGCTGGAAAAAGCAGATCCATTAAAATGGCGTCCGGTAATCCCTGACCTTGATCCAACTGCTGAATACAGGTCGCAGGTGATTCGAAGGTGGTTACGATGAAACCTGCATTACGCAAATAAACCGCCAGCAGTGCAGAGAGCGCGGTGTCATCATCCACGATGAAGATTTTTTTATCGTGGCCCTGTTTTACCGGTTCAGCTGTGGTGGCTGTTTGTGCGGGCGCTTCCGGTGATGATTGGCCCGCATCGCGCAGGAGATGGGTTAACTGATTGATGTGTTCATCAATAATCTTGCGTTCCATGCCACCGATAAGTTGCGCAGGGTTTTGGTGTTCAATTAAATAAGTTTCGAGTTGTTTCGCTGCCTGACTGATGGCGGGAAAACCAAAAGTATCTCCGGAGCCTGTCAACTGGTGTGCCAGATGCTGTAGCGTGCGAATTCCCTGGTCACTCCACTTGAGGTAACGCAACATGCTCCAGAGTTCGCTGATCTGGTTGGCGCGTTCAGCGAGGTTGGTGATGTATTTGCTGCGCAACAGCTGGAATTCTTTAGCAAACGTATCAGGCATGGAATTGATCTCGTGTCGTGTGTGAAAGTAAAGGCGACCGTAAGCCTGCCGGGCACTTATAACATGCCATCAGAGATTGAGGCACGTAAGACAAAAAATAATTTCATCGCGTAAAAGTTTGCAAACATCAGCGCCAAATTTTATCTCCTTATGAGACTATTTGGTGATCCAGATGTTCTTAATAGCTCACCTGTTATTTCACATCGTCGACCTGATGTTTTATGTCAATTTATATTTAGGGAGAATTATGCGCTTCAAAAATGCCGCTTCCTTATGGCCGGGTTTGTTATTTGTCACATCAGTGAATGCCGGGGCCGGGGCCGCCAGCACCCTGGAAACACTGGTAGTGACCGGCTCTCCGTCCATGCCTCTGGCCTCCAGCACCGTTGAAATAGAGACTGTCGATCTATTGCCCGGTTTGCGTATTGATAGCGCAGAGATATTGCAGGGGCTACCGGGCGTACAAGCGGACAGCCGCTCCAACTACGCGCAGGACACCCGCGTCACCTTGCGCGGCTTTGGCGCGCGCTCAGCTTTCGGTGTGCGCGGCATTGACTTATCGGTGGATGGCGTTCCGCTCTCGACACCCGACGGGCAAGGGCAGCTATCCAGTGTATTGCTTGATGAAATTACCTCAGTCGAGGTATTGCGCGGCCCCGTAGCCGGGCTTTATGGCAACGGGGCCGGCGGTGTTATTGGATTGCACACTCGCGCACCGGAAACCTCGCAGATTGGCGCCCGACTGTCAGCGGGAGAAGATAATTTGACGCGCCAATCTGTCACCGGCCAATGGCGCGACGGTAAATGGGGCGCGCGGGTACAAGCCGCTCACCTGGAAACAGATGGTAATCGCCCCCATGCCAGCGCTGAACGGCGCCATGCCGGTGCTCAGGTTTACTACACCAGCGACACCGGTGTGGAAGCGGTAATGCGCCTGGATACCAGCCGCGACCCCTTGTTGCAAGATCCACTAGGCGTCACAGAAACGCAATGGCGCGAAGACCCGCACCAATCTAATCCGATGGCGGAATTGTTTAATACGCGCAAGGAAATCACTCATCAGCAGGCATCCCTGACGTTACGTCAGCAACGTGGCGCAGGGCGCTGGCAAACCGTGTTATGGCAGGGCGAACGGGAGATTGTTCAATATTTAGGATTTTCCGGCGACGCCATTACCAGCGCCGGCGGCGTGGTTGATTTGCAGCGTGATTTCAGCGGTGCTAACGGTAATTACAGCCGTGACTTTACTCTTCTGGCGCAGCCCGCGACCGTGACGCTGGGTGCAGAAATTTCACACATGGAGGATCGACGCCGGGGTTATATCAATCAATTCGGTGTCGCCGGCGATCTGCGCCGCGACGAATTGGGTGAAGCAACAAGCCGCGATATCTACAGCCTGTTGCAATGGCAACCGGCCACCCGTTGGCAAGTATTTGGCGGTGTGCGTCACAGCGATGTGCAGTTTGATGTGGATGATTATTTTGTCGTGACTGGCAACCCGGATGACAGCGGCAAAAAAAGTTTTGCTGAATGGTCTTCTGCATTCGGCGTGAACTTTCTGCTCGACGAACAGTGGACGTTGTTTGCCAGTGCCGGGCGGGGTTTTGAAACACCGACGCTCACCGAAGCGGCGTATCGCAATGACACCACTGGCCTTAATACCGCGCTTGATGCAGCGGACAACCGCCAGCAAGAGGTGGGTGTTAAATATCGCCAGGGCGACAGTGTTGCAATGGACCTCACGGTGTTCACTATCGATAGCAACAATGAAATTGTGGTTGATCAATCGCTCAACGGCCGGACCACTTACCGCAATGCGGCCGAAACAGAAAGACAGGGCATTGAATTGTCTGGTGATATTTCCCTGGCCGATAGCTGGTCATTGCGCTTGAGTGTTAATTATCTTGATGCTGAATACAGCGCAGGTGAATTTCAAGGTAATAACCTGCCGGGGGTTGCGCGGGAAAATCATTATGCGCAGTTGCGCTGGCAACCCTTGATGGATGAACGGCTGACTTTATCCCTGGCTGCGCAACACCGCGCGCGCGTCGCCACCAGCGATGCAAACGAGACCTTTGCGCCTGCGTCGACGACGGCGGATATTGCACTCAGTAGTCAATTGCCATGGGGAAATTGGGCGCTGGGGGGCTGGATGAAACTGGCCAATCTTACCGACGAAAAATATGTTGGTTCGGTGATTGTTAACCAAAACAATGGCCGCGCATTTGAACCCGCACCGGGACGACATTTTAGTGCGGGTATTGATGTGGCGTATCGGTTCTAAAAACACCAAACGGGATTGCGGCAGGAGGCTGGGCGTTTATTGCATAAATGCCCAGATCACACTGCCGATGATACCAAACACCGCAAACCCCATGGTGAACATGGTCATCCAGGTAAATACAAACATCGCATACAGCAGTGGACCGATATCGCGACCCCACACTTTACATTCGCTGACACCACCCTCATTGAGCTGACAACCGAGCAGCCTGGCAATGAGTGACGCCAGCACCCCCACAGCCAGTGGAAATACGCCGATCACAATACTCACTATGGCGAGTCTGCCGGGCGTGAAATAAAACGTAAACAACGGTGCAATCCATCTGACCGCATACCAAATGCCGCTGGCACCCATACCGATAATGCTGAACGCCGCGATAAAACTGGCACCGCGCATAAAATAAAACACGGGCGATGATTTTATCTCCAGCGAATGGTGTGGGCTATTCAGTCGTTTCTGCGATGCTTTGGTGCCGGCAAAGCATAATAGCATTGCACTGAAGATGCCGATAAACACCAGCAGGCTGTAATAAAATAAATTGGCAGGCGTCATCGGGATGCTAGACAGCGCGCCCCTTCACCAACACCTTGCTCAATGCGGCCTGGGTAAAATCATTCACCTTCTGTTGCAGTTTCAGGAAGATAGAGCGGATAAATTCCCGGGTCAGCTCCGCCGCCTTGAGCACCTTTTTCATCCCCAGGATTTCCATCATCTTCTTGATCAGGTTCAGTACCAGTGAAGAAACATTTTCTGAAATATCGATGCCTTTCTTCAACACATAAGCCAGTTGGTCCATCAGGGTAAACGAGGTGCCGAAAGCCCCCGAGATTGCCCTGGCAACACCCTTCAGGCATTTCTTTAATACATACACGAGCGCCTGGTTTAACCACTCCAATGCCGTAATAGTCAATCCGATGGGAGATGTGGATTTAAGCCAGCGAACAATCCCGTCATCACTTTTTCTTTCTGACTCTAGTGCGGCGAGGGTAGGCCAGGATTTGTTTCTGACAGAATCAATATAGTGATTCATTCCATGGTATTCAGCCATGGGCACGATGCCGGGCGATGGAAGGAAATAATCCTGGCCTGAGTTTGGTGTATGAATAAAAGGCCAGATTGGAATACAGGGAACGATATCGGTTTTGTGGTAGGCCCGGAATATGCGCTCAGCACCAATGCTACTTGTACAGAAGTCCGCAAAACCATATAGCCCAACCCGTGGGCTGCCAAAGGTATAAATATAAGGCTTGATCTTATAGCCACTCTTGATCCAGTCACCGCAAAGCGTTGCCAGCGCACCGCCGAGGCTGTGACCAATGCAATGAATGTGAGAGATATTATTTTTAGCAACAATCGCCATGAACTCTTTAAGTTTTGGTTCCATGGTGAAGAAAGCGTTTTTGAAGCCGTCGTGAACCGGTTGTCCGGATGACGAGCGGGAAACGCTGATGTTGAGATTGGTAAGCCAGTCTGCTAAATATTGGGTTCCGCGAAAGAGAAAAAATGCGTGGCCTTTTAAGGAACCTTGTCCTAGTAATGTGAAGCCAAAAGCCGTGCGGCATTTGATGAACCAGGGACCTCCTGTTTTCGCTTTTAATAAACTCTGCTCTGAAAAATTGAATACCTCTCCGTATTCTCCATTCAAATAAGTGACGGCATCTTTCAAGGTGGGAAGTCGGGTCAGAGAGTAAACATCATCCGCTAATCTTGCTGCCTGGAAAGCTGTGAGTTCGGCCATGTCAAAATACCTTTTCGATTGGGTCTGGTTCCACGTCCCATGTGCATAAACTGATGATGGGCGAGTTATTGACTTTGATCATCTTCTCTTCAGCATGTAATTCACATGCGACCACCAGGGGCTTCCCGCGCGACTCGGTATTCTCTTCGGGTTTGCGTTTCACGCCGCGCCAGATTGAATAGGATTGATCACCATGAAACACGGTGATGTCCTGAGAGGCTGCAAATTCCTGGGGTAGATAT
>DATJLH010000247.1:0-6827 GCA_035490615.1 Cellvibrio sp. | reverse complement strand
CAATAGAAAGCGTACCGGCCAGCATGATGATGATCGAGATAACCCAGGCAAAGACCGGGCGATCAATAAAAAACTTCGCCATACTGCGTTACTCCTCGGTCTTGTTGGCAGCGATCTGTGCGGGAACAGCTTTAACCTGCGCACCCGGACGTACTTTTTGCAAACCTTCCACAATCACCTGGTCACCGACCGCCAGACCTTCTTCAACCAGCCATTGATCGCCCACCGTACGGACGGTCTTCAACTGGCGCATTTCAACGGTGCCGTCCTTGCCCACGACCAGCGCCGTGGCATTACCGGAACGATCGCGCGTGACACCGCGCTGGGATACGAGGATGGCATTATTGCGCACACCTTCCTGCAATTCGGTACGTACAAACATACCGGGTAACAGCAGGCGATCCGGATTCGGGAACAAGGCACGCAACGTCACGGTGCCGGTGGTTTCGTTAACGCCGACCTCCGAAAACTGCAACACACCTTCGTGCTCGTACACCGAGCCATCCTCCAGCACCAGGCGAACTTTCGCCTCGTCAACACTGGCCACGTTGCCTTTGATCATCTGGCGGCGCAGGGCCAATAAATCGTCAACGGATTGGGAGACATCCACATAAATAGGATCGAGTTGCTGGATTGTGGCTAATACATCCGCTTGGCCGGCGGTCACCAAGGCACCTTCGGTCACGGAAGACTTGCCGATGATGCCGCTGATAGGGGCCATCACCCTGGTGTACTTCAGGTTGATAGTGGCCGTTTCCACCGCCGCCTTACCGGCGGCGAGATTAGCGCGGGCCTGGCCGAGGCTGGCCAGTGCATCGTCGTAGTCCTGTTGGCTGATCGCCTTGACAGCCACCAGGTCTTTGTAACGTTTTTCACGGGCTTCAGCGGCCAGCAGGTTGGCCTCTGCACGCGCCAATTCAGCTTTGGCTGTGGCGTGGGCTGCGCGGTAAGTCGCGTCATCAATCTGATATAGCTGCGTACCGGCTTTAATTTCAGACCCTTCCTCAAATAAACGTTTCTGGATAATGCCCGTCACCTGCGGACGCACTTCTGCCCGTCGAAACGCAGTTGTCCGACCCGGCAAGTCGGCTACGAGCGGAACATCTGCCGTCGCAATGGTCACTACCCCAACTTCAACAGGCCCTTGGCCAGCCCCGGCATTAGCAGACTCTTGCGAGTCACACGCGGACAAAAATAACACTAGAAGTCCTAAAGCCAAAAGCGTCAGGTTTCTGCTGCGTAACAACATGGTGAACCTCTCCAAACATGATCCGTGAGAAATGTGGGGCTTGAAAAAAGCGGAAAACATACAAACGTGTATGTTTCTGATTAAAACTGAATGACCATTCAGTTTCAACCGCCAAAAACAAAAAAGCGTTCAAAACCACCTTTTCTTTGCAAAAATTAACCTACAAATGCAGGTTTTCAAAAACGGCTTGACAGGCCCGTGCCTTTTTGTACAAATTCTCCACCCACATACATTCACGACTGAATGTTAAATTAACCGGGACAAGATGCTTATGGCACGCAAAACCAAAGAAAATGCATTGGAAACCCGCAGCCAGTTACTGGACGCGGCGGAAAAGGTATTCTTTGAGAAAGGCTTCTCCCATACCAGCCTGATGGACGTGGCAGAAGCAGCCAACATGACCCGCGGCGCTATTTACTGGCACTTCAAAAACAAGGGCGACCTCTTCGAAGCCATGGCTGATCGGATTCGCCTGCCACTGGAAACGCTGTCGGAAGCCTGCAGCGACCCCAATGAAAAAGACCCTTTGGGCAAACTGCGGGACTTTTTCGTCCAGGTGCTGAAAGAAAGCGCGCGCAACCCCAGAAGGCGGCGGGTCCTCACTATCCTGCTCCATAAATGCGAACTCAACGAGGAGACACGGCAAGTAGAACTGCGCCGGCAAGCAGCCTGTATTGAATACCTGCACCACACCGAGCAGTGCCTGCAAAAAGCAATAGTCCTCAAGCAGTTACCACCAGACCTTGATGTTCAACAGGCAGCCATTGCCAAACTGGGCCTGGTCATGGGGCTTATCAGCCACTGGTTATTCCTGCCCGGCAGTTTCGACCTTGAAAATACAGCTGAGACTATGGTGGACAGTTATTTCTCCATGCTGCAACACAGCCCGCACCTGCGCCGGAAATCAGCGCCTGTCGAGTAAGCGGTGCTTGAGTAAAAAAATGTTAGCTAACGAGAGAAATCATCCTGCTTCTGCCAGGGCAGTGAATTTATGAAATTCAAGGCGGTCTATTGGCCAAGCTGATCATCACTTCGCGAGTTTCCGTATAACCTGTTACCTGGAATTATTACAGTCGGTATCGGCGGGCCATAATTGTGAACAAATCGGCTGTGCAAATATCAGCCATTTCCCCCTATTGCTGGCCTGCATAATGCCAACTGAGCTATAGTAAGGACTGTTTTACGAAGGCATTCGCTGTTCAGACACGTGCCCATCAAGAAGTGAATGATTGTATTGTGGGATACAGCCTGGGTGAACATTCACCGGCGCTACCCGGCATGCCCAACCATGAGACCCTGTCTATGTACACCGCTTTTACAAGAAATATTGTTAAACCCTTTCTGTTCTCCCTGTTTTTAGCAACCTATGGCGCAAGCACCCTGGCCTTGCCGGCCTTGAAACAAACGCCCGAACAGGAAAAAGCAGCGGTTGAAATTGTCACGCAACTACAAAAAAAACATTACCGCGACCAGGAATTAAATGATGCATTGTCGGTGCGCTTTCTCGACGATTATTTAGCAGCACTCGACCCCGCCAAGAATTATTTCCTGCAAACTGATATTGATGAGTTTGAAAAACACCGCAAGAAATTTGACGATTATTTGAAGAAAGGCGACCTCAGCCAGGGCTTCGCCATCTTTAATCGTTATAACGAGCGGGTGGAAAAACGCCTTGAGGCCATACTCGCCCAGTTAGCTGACGACAAAGTGAAATATAACTTTGATGTCGAAGAATCCATCTCTACCGATTGGGAAAACGCCCAGTGGCCGGCCAACCAGAAAGAAGCCGATGCACTGTGGCAGAAGCGCATCAAGTTTAACCTGCTTAACCTGATGCTCACCGGCAAAACGATTGAAGAGAGCAAAACGACGCTGGAAAAACGTTTTAAAAATCAATTGCGCCGGGTCAAGCAACAGGATTCCGAAGAAGTCTTCAGCGTAATGATGAACTCGCTGACCATGCTGTATGATCCGCACACCAATTACCTGTCGCCGCGCAATGCAGAAAACTTCAATATCAATATGGCGCTTTCATTGGAAGGCATCGGTGCCGTGCTGCAAAGTGAAGATGAATACACCAAAGTCATGCGCCTGGTTCCAGCGGGGCCGGCAGCCAAGCAAGGTGAATTAAAACCGGCGGACCGGATCATCGCCATCGGCCAGGGTACCGAAGGCGAAATGGTCGATGTGGTGGGCTGGCGTCTTGATGAAGTGGTCGATCTGATTCGCGGTAAAAAAGATACCATCGTGCGTCTTGAAGTCCTGCCGGCCAAAGCGAATCCCGGCAACAGTAAAGTCATCAGTATCAAACGCGAAAAAGTCAAATTGGAAGAACAGGCGGCGAAGAAACACATCTTCAATGTCGGTGAAGGCGAGCACATCTTTAAGGTGGGTGTTATCAAGGTTCCTACTTTCTATATGGATTTTGAAGCCTATCGTAATCGCGACCCGAATTACAAAAGCACCACCCGCGACGTATTCAATTTGTTGGGGGAGCTCAGCGAAGAAAATGTTGACGGTGTCATCATAGACTTGCGTGAAAATGGTGGCGGCTCCTTGCAGGAAGCTGCCGCATTAACTGACCTGTTTGTTGATCCGGGTCCCGTGGTTCAGATTCGCCAAAGCAATGAAGTCATCTCGCGCAGCTATCGCTCCTACTCACCGGCGGTGTACCGTGGCCCCGTAGTGATTCTTGTGGATCGTCTCAGTGCTTCTGCGTCAGAAATTTTTGCCGGTGCCATCCAGGATTACAGCCGCGGCATTATCATCGGCACCCAATCCTTTGGTAAAGGCACTGTGCAATCCATGTTGCCGCTGAAGCATGGCGATTTGAAGATTACTGAGTCGAAGTTTTACCGGATTTCCGGTGACAGCACCCAACATCGCGGTGTGGTGCCGGATATTGAATTACCGACCCTGATCGACACCGAAGAAGTGGGCGAAAGCAGTTACGATAACGCCCTGCCCTGGGATCGCATTCACGCGGTGAAGCACGATAAGTATTTTGATATTCCGGCACTGCTGCCCGCAATTAACCAACGCCACAATGCCCGTATCAAATCCGATCCTGACTTCGTGTTCCTGCGCGAACAAATGGCCATGGCAGAAGAAAATAAAGAGAAAAAGAGTGTTTCATTACGCAAGGCAACCCGCGAGCTGGAACAAAAGCAAATGGAACAGCGGGTACTGGAGATGGAAAACCGTCGGCGTAAGGCCAAGGGCCTGGAGCCCTATGCATCTTATGAGGATATTGAAGATACCGATGCGGCCGTTGATGAAGACAGCGAAGAAATTGCCAGCGCTGAGCCAGACAAGATTGACCCGGCTAACGACCCCTTCCTGAGTGAGGCGGGTCAGATATTGGCCGATTTCATCCTCGAATTACAGAAGAATGAAAAAACCCGGCTAGCGAATTTTTAATTCCAGTAAGCATCCACCTGAACCCGGATAGTGATATCCGGGTTTTTACTTTTTAACCTACTGATTAGTCTTAACCACTATGAAAGTCGTTTCGTTTAATATCAACAGCATTCGCTCACGCCCCCACCAATTACAAGCCGTCGTCGATAAATACGCACCGGATTTTATCGGCTTGCAAGAAACCAAAGTCAACGACCCGGACTTTCCCCTCGCAGACATTGAAGCCTTGGGTTATCACGTGGCCTTTCATGGGCAGAAAACTCATTACGGCGTCGCCCTGTTATCCAAGCACCCGTTTTTAAGTGTCATTAAAGGCTTTCCTGAAGATGGCGAAGACGCGCAACGGCGTTTTATCGGTGGCACCTTCGCGTCTCCTTTGGGTGGCGAAATTACCGTATTGAATGGTTATTTCCCCCAGGGCGAAAGCCGCGACCATCCGATCAAATTCCCCGCCAAACAAAAGTATTATGCAGATTTGTTTGCTTACCTTAACAGCGCGCACAAACCGGAAAACCAGATACTGGTGATGGGCGATATGAATATCTCGCACCAGGATTGTGATATCGGCATCGGCGAAGAAAACCGTAAACGTTGGTTGCGCACCGGCAAATGCAGTTTCTTGCCGGAGGAACGCGAGTGGCTGGCGCAATTGATGAGTTGGGGTTTGAAAGATACCTTCCGCGAATTAATGCCGGACGATAACAGTTTGTTCAGCTGGTTTGATTACCGCAGTCGCGGTTTTGAAGATAACCCACGCCGGGGTCTGCGTATCGATTTGATCCTGGCTTCGCATAATTTGCAGGATCGTTGTGTGGAAGCCGGGATTGATTATGAAATCCGCAGTATGGAACGGCCTTCTGATCATTGTCCGATTTGGGCCAGGTTTCAATAAGGGCCGAATGAACTTCGTAGTTCGTTTGTCATTAGGGCCTCTGTTTCGAAAACGCATAAATACATCCCTGTAGCTCCCTCAAGTCATCCATGACTTGAGGGTTTCGAAACAGAGGCCCTAACGCCAAACTTGCATTGTGCCAACGTCACCTTTTTATATTTCGCAATACTTTTGTTATTGGTAAAACGAAATATCCAGTAAATGCAATTCACTGTTGGCTTTATCAACCGCACGCACGGCCAGGTAAAGTTTATGTCGGCCAACATTTTCCGTCAGTTTTAACACATCCCTGCCATAGGTATCGATCGCTGTTTCTGTGCCCACACCAGCAGCGACAACGCGTCCGTCTGGCTGGTCTATGCGCAATTCATAAGCCCACCTGGCAGGATTTTTGGTAATCCAGCGACCGAGCTGGATGGACTTAACGCTGCGTAAATCAAATTCACCCAAGGGAGCGACACGCCAGGTATCACTGTCTGCAGCGGTTGTAAGGGTGTTAAGTTGATAATAACTACCCAGTTTAAAGTCATCCGGCGTGGTGGTTTTGGTGAACAGGTCCGGCAGCAGGAAGCGCGGAACAATCAGGCGCAGGTTTTCCTTGACCGTGATAGGACCGATAACCTCGCCACCTTTGTCTGTGTAAGAGACAGATAAGGTGTACCCCTGACCGAACATCGCTCTTTCTTCGCCACTCAAATCTTTGGTGCGGTTAAAGATATCCTGGGTCAGCTTGTGGTCGCGCAACG
Source organism: Cellvibrio sp. (assembly GCA_035490615.1). GTDB lineage: Bacteria > Pseudomonadota > Gammaproteobacteria > Pseudomonadales > Cellvibrionaceae > Cellvibrio. The sequence goes on along the minus strand of DATJLH010000247.1, from coordinate 520 downwards.
CCAGCTTGCCGGTCAGTGGCAGGCTTTCTGCCTGGGCATCCTGCGCGTGAGACAACACATAAGTCGCCAGCGCTGTGCGGTCTTCTTCATTCAAATGCGCAAACGACGGCATAGCGGTTTCACCCCAGGCGCCTGCACCGCCATCGGCAATTTTCTTGACCAGATACGCCAGGCCTTCCGGATCTTTTTGATAGCGTTCGGCCACTGCCGTGAAAGACGGGCCCACAGAGGGTGCATCAATCTGATGGCAAGCCGTACAGGAATTGGCTTCAACCAGATCCTTGCCGATCACATTGGCGCTGGCCGTTTGATGGCCTGCCGATGCCGCCTGTTCTTGCGCGCCACCAAAACTGAGTTGAACAATAGCGTTGCCGGTATCGCCGTCTTGCGCTGTGATCTTGCCATCCTCTTTGTCCGAGATCTCTATGCGGTAACCCAGTGAGCGGGTTCCCGGCCAATAGAAAGAGGTGTTGCCATCCAGCTCGATGTTGATGTCCGCCGGCGCATTTCCTACATCAAC
>DATJLH010000246.1:0-2278 GCA_035490615.1 Cellvibrio sp. | reverse complement strand
ATCAAACCTGATGCTTGGAATTATCGTGAAAATATTCACGATAATAACCCGCTATTCAAGAAAAACCATGCGTTTAATCATATGCCAAGAAAACAACTCCCGCCATTTCACCAAATTACAACACCTAACCCTCCCACCCTTCCCCCGTCAAATACGCCTTCAACAACGCCGTCTGGCTCGGCGACATTGATCTCACCACCGGCATAAACAGCGTTGTGTTTTTATAAGCCGAGGAGGTTCGCGCGATGATGGCATTTTTTGCGTTGAGTATGGCATCGGGCTGGTTGAGGGGAATGAAGCGTGACATGGCCGGGAAGGCGAGGTAGTGGAAGCGCAGTACGTTGGTGTAAACCTGTTCCCAGGTGATGGTGCTGCCGGCGGGGATGCCGAAGTTGGTTTGTTTATATTTTCTGAAGTTGGTGAAGTAGGAGCCGCCGTTGCAGGTGTAGTTGAGTACCTCAAAGCCGGCGGTGGCGGCGCTGCTTGTTTTGGCGGCGGCGGTGAAGCTGGCGGATTCCTGGTTGGCCGGTACAGTGACGCTGGTGGGGAAGTCCAGGTAATCCGGGTTGTCCAGTGTGCCGGGTGTGTCGCTGCTGATGGAAATGGTTGTGTGCTGTTTAACAGCTTGGCCGAGGTAACGCAATTGTAAGGTAACGGATACCGAGCCCTGATAATCATCGATATATAGATTGCGTTCGTCGCTGTAGATGCGATACGGCGGCTCTACAACTTTTAATGTGGCGGCGGTGTTCTGGTTGTAGGCGCTGATGCTTAAGGGTTGTGTTTTAACCGCTGTGGCTTGGTCGGCGGTTAACGGAAAATCCACGATGCCGCCGTAAAGATAATAGTTCTGCAATTGCGCATCGCTGCAGGCGAGTGTCGCAACGGTCGCACTACCCGCTGTGAAATTCAGCGTACCGAAATCGATATTCGGACCAATAGGGCCAGTGATGTTGGTGCGTTCGCTGCGGAAATTTGCCTTGGGCAGCAGGTTTACCATGTCCACACTCATCAAGTCGTTCACCAATTCCATATAACCGCCCGCACCGGTGCCGGTGTTGACCAGGCGCCGTCCGTTTTGGCAAATCGTTGGCTCACCGGGATAGGCCGGTGCGAGCGTGCCGATCACGCGGCCGATGCTCGGGTTGGGTGTGTTCTGGCCGGACGCATAATCGGCCCGGAGTTGCGGCGTGGTCAGTGTGGGGCACATTTCAAACATCACAAAGCGCAACACAATGCCGGTTGCGCCCGGTGCATTGATGATGGATTTGAGCATTGGGCTGTTCTGGTTGTAACTCACCACGCTGCTCAACGGAAAGGTAATTTGAAAGGTGCCGCTGATACGACTGGAGCCGGGCGCATCCGGCTCGCCCACCAAAATACGCACGGCGAGATCCTGGCTGCTGCACACGGTGTCGTGGCGAATCAATAATTCCGGTGTGCTGCCGGAACCAATTTGCAAACCGCCCACAAAAATTTGTGTGGTTTGTCCGCTGGTTGGGTCCAGGTCTACCATCATCGGCCCGGATACCGGGCCCTGCTTTGTTACCGGGTCGATTGATCCCAGTAAATAAACCGGTTGGCCAACCAGGTCGCCGCTGGTGCTGATATTGCCGGGCGTGCCTTGCGAACTGATCAACGCGTTCTGCATATCCACCACATGCTGCCCGTAATGGTTCCAGCCGCCCGCCGTGTAGTAATCACCGGAGGGGGCATTGATAAACGCATTTAATTGATCGTCGCTGAACAGCTGCGCGCTGGGCGCAACGGTGGAGGTGGTCAGGTCAAATAAATTCAGCGTGCCACTGGAATAAGGAATCGTCGGCGAGTTATTCGGCACGCTCACATCGGTACGAACGCCGCCCCAAAAATTCAAACGTGGTCCATTCAGAATACTCATGTGTTGCTCCTTATTTTTTAGTGGCGGTAGATTCTTTGGTTGCAGCCGCAGGCGTTTGGGCAAATTTAAACAGGTAAGAAAAATCCGATCTGTAAGCGCTGTTGACAGGTGTCGCCATAGAGTGGCAATTCATGCAACTGCTGTTGGGTTGTATGTAACTTTCCATGGTGACATTGGCAGAAATTGCCGGCGTCGGTTGGCCGAGTGGATTGCTGGGGTTGTCGGGCATCAGCGGGCGTTGTGTGGTAACCAGTTGGTAATACTGAAACACCGTTTGCGCTAAATTCTTTTGCGCGAAATCATTCGCTTTTTGGGTATCCGCAGCAATGGGCGTTACACGGTTTAGCGGGTTGGGTGTAGAAAAGATCATGCCTGGCT
>DATJLH010000245.1:0-5471 GCA_035490615.1 Cellvibrio sp. | reverse complement strand
ACGCCGAGCCGCAGCCCCGCAAGGCTGCCGGTCGCCAGGGTCGGCGCGGGAAAGTGACCGCGCCACGCATAGACGCGCTGATCAAACGACATCAAAACGTTTCCTGCCAAGGAGCCCTGCCCGATGCAGAGCCCACATTTTTACATCAGATCAACGCCAGTGGCGCCGACAAACAAACCGTTATTGCAGGTCCGCCGGAGTAGGAACCTTGTCTTTGTAGACATCCCAGTTGCCAAGGATCTTGTCCAACACCGCCGTTCCTACAATATAGGCGGATTCGAGCGAGGCATCGAGCCCGGCGTAACCTTCGTTTTCCGCCAGCAAACTTTCAGCGGCGGTCACGCCCGGCGGCGGCATGGTGTAGTTGCTGCCGGTACGCAATACCATCACGCGGTTTTTATCCACCTTGCCGATGTTGTGCAAAAAACTGAGCGATAAAAACGTCCCCGTATCTTCCATTGCCGAGGTGACAAATTCGCCCTTACCTTCGCTCCAGTAATCCACCCACTTGTTGGCCCAGTCATTCATGATGGCGCCGTGCCAAAACGTCATCGCGGCCAACTGATCGCCCTTCAATACAAACGGCGGCTTTTGTGCGTTGGGATGTTCCGTGTAAAGCGCACGCGTATCCGCCAGGCCTGGCAAATCAGGCAATTCAATATCTTTGGTTAACTGGTAAGCCCACTCGGTTAATTCCGGATTCAAACGCAGCATTTCACCCGTGGGTTCCGGTTTATTCGGGTCATAGGGCTTTTTCGTATGACGAGCGAAATAACCGGTTTCCCAATCCGCCGGAATTTCACGTGCATCAATTTCGTGGGCAAGATCGCCATCCACCAGATATTCCGCCCAGGCCGCTGAACCGATAGACGCATCTTCCGGATCTATACCGGCAATACCGGCCACTAACCAATAGGCTTTGGATAAATCAAACCGAGGGTCCATCCCCAGCGCCATGGTGGCCGAGGTTGAATAAGCAGTGCCGATACCTGTGACAATCGCCAGCACACCGGTTTCCTCATTCATATAAATGTCATGAAAGGAATTGGGAAACGGAAATTTTTTGGTCAGCTTTTGCCGCTCTTTCCACAACTGGAACTCACCGGCTTTATCGCCTTCGTCTTCGCCAATTTCAAACATGGTAACAACCACAAACTTCACCGGAATGGGCGCAGGTTCTTGTGCATGCTGCGACGCGCAACCGGCCAACAGCAAGACAGACAACAAGAACATTACTGGTACGGCAACAGAGAAACGCGGAGAGTTCATCATTCGTGATCCTTTTTCTTTTGCGAGGTCATTTCGGGGTGATTAATCAAGCCTTCACGGTGAAAAATAATATCGTTCAAAAAAGTACCGCCAAGTACCGCAATACGCGCTTTGGGTATATCCGCAGGAACAGCGGCATTGGCGGCGAACGGGAAGAACAGGGTGAGTGCCATAAGGGCCACAAAAGCTTTACATCGTGTTACCAGCATGGTTGGAGCCTTTTGATGAATAAATTTAAGGTGCGTTATTGCACGCTCGCCAAATGATCAGGATTGGTTGCGAGTGATCCAGTTATGCTGGCGGCGCAAATCTTCGGCATATTTAAGCCAACTGCTCGCCTGCTTTTCCGTGTAGGCAAACGCGCGCGCTTTCTTGAAAGCATCCATGCCTTGGTCAAACCGCGTCTGTTCGGTCATGGCAATGCCCAGGATTAGCCAGGCTTTACCCGGCTCCTCCAACTTCATATCCAGCGCTTTGCGCAACGCCGCTTCAGCCTTTTTCCATTCCGCTTTTTCGATATAAATATTCGCAATGCGCAAGTAGGGATCGCCTTCTTTCGTCAGCTGTGCCAACTCTTCGAAGGCAGTGATAGCCGGCGCATCTTCACGGGCAGCCAACCAGGCATTCGCCAACAAATCAACGTAGGTCTCGTCGCGAGGTAATGCTTCTTTTTGTAGCGCAGAATTCAGCAAGCGTGCACCATGCTCGGGAATCCCCTGCGTCACCGCCAGTTGCACCATTGAGCGAATGGAATTTTCTTTTTGCAACACACCCGCCTTCCAGGCCAGCTGTAAAGTTGCCAGCCCTTTAATTTCGTTGTCCATCAGCACATACACACTGGCCAACTGCTCCCAGTAATCCGCTTTAGCGGGCCACTTGGTTAAGGCACCTTTTAGCGCTTCGGCCGCTTGCGGGTAATCTTTCAATTCAAAGTTGCAGGCGATCAACAATTGATACCAACTCTCACGCGGTTCTTTACCGGATTCGATCGCCTGTTTCGCGTAGGGAATCGCCTGTTTGTATTTACCGGTCTGGGCAAAAATATTTGCCATAAAAATCGCCTGATCCGGCGTAGGTGCTTCAAGGGTCTTAAACCACTCTTCCGCAAACACCAATGCCTCGTCATATTTTTCCTGCGCGGCATACAATTGGGCCACCATGTAACCAACGTTGTATTTGACGTTTTCTGGCAGGCGGTTCAGGGCGAGACTGCGTTTAAGGTAGTCAATCGCTTGCTGGTAATTGTTGCGGCCCATTTCGGTGTAGCCGAGCATTTGCAATACCAGCGCTTCGTCGAGGGAGTCTTTTTCGACTTCACTGTGCAGTGTCTTGAGCGCGGTAAAGGCTTGATCGGTCTGGTTGGTGGAGATCATCTCCTGAATGCTGGTGAGTTCCTTGTAGGTTTTACTACTGACGGAGTTGGGGGCTGACCAGCTGTAGGCCGCTAATAACAAGCTACCAATAAACAGGCTGAATCTTGCTGTGCGTTGGAGGCTGCTGGTGATTGATGTGTAGTTTTTTAAGTACATCATTTATTCCTGGCTCGAAGAATCGTTTTTTACTGGTGTGGGCAGGGATCACGGAGAGGGGGGCGAGACACGCCGTGAATACATCCCTGTAGGCTCATCACCGGCATCCATGCCGGTGATGGTCTCGCCCCCCTCTCCGCAATCCCTGCTGTGCCATCTGATTTAAATCTTTCTGCTGAATAAGTTAGAAAACCTCAGAAAAAATTTTTACCACACCCACAGAGAAAACTAATTTTTTTTGAGTAATCCAATAGTGGTGTCCACCTTGAAGAAAAAACGTAGTAGATATAAATCCCTTCCACGTTTTTAAATTCATGAATCCCGCGAAATACTTGCAGGAGGAATCCGGTGTTTTGTTCTGAGACCATCACCGGCAAGGATGCCGGTGATGAGCCTACAGGGATGTATTCACGGCGTGTCTCAGAACAAAGCACCGGATTCCAAACACACCGCCCACTATTGCCCCAATTTAAACTCAATCGTCTGCCGCGCCCTTTGCGCTTCCGGCTTCCCATTCACAATCTTCGGCCGAAACTTCCACCGCTGCATCGCCTGAATCGCCGCCTGATCAAACAAACGCGGCGGATCAGACTCAATCACCGACACCTCAGCCACAGTCCCATCCGGACGAATCGTCACCGCCATGGTCACCGATCCTTCAAGTTTCGCCTGCTTCGCACGCTGCGGATACGCCGGCGGCACACGCACGACCGGAATCACATCCGTATCAAAACCCGCCATGCCATCGCCAGCCTGGAGCGTTCCCAAAAACGGACCAGAACCTTTATTCACCGGCACACCGATCTTTGGCATATCCATGTTCAAATTGGTGTTCATGTTCATCATCTGGTTGCTCAGGTCCGGGGCATCCGGCGGTGTCTCTGGTGGCGGTGGTGGATCGGGTAGACGACGGTCTTTGGTGTTGATGTCATCTTTTGAAGTATCCACCCGCACAAAATTTAAATAGGTGTGATTTTTATTCGGCTCTTCAAACAAACCGTCAGTCGCAATCAACACCTGCATCGCCACGAATATCACCAGGCTGAACAATACCGCCGCGACCAGACTGGAGGAATATTTCGCTAGCATCAGTCATTCTCCGCCGCCACAGAGACCGAGGTTGCGCCTGCCATGCGCGCCTGATCCATGACATCAATCAAGGTGCTGGTATTGGAATCCTGATCCGCCACGATGATGACCGCTGCGCCGGGATTTTCTGCCAGGGATTTTTCCACGTTTGCACGAATTGCGCGTTTGTCGATCTGGCGTTTGTCCATAAAGATCTGGTTTGCGGCGCTGATGCCGATCTGGATGCTGTTGGATTCGGTTACCACAGCGGTTTCCGCTTCGGGCCGCGTCACGTCGACGCCTGATTCTTTTACAAAGGTGGAGGTGACGATAAAGAAGATCAGCATGATAAACACCACGTCCAGCATGGGTGTTAAATCGATTTGGCTTTCTTCTTCGTCATTGAGTAAAAAACGGTTGTCACTCATACATGTCTCACTTGTCGTTAAGGCGAAGGTTCGATATCGCTATCAGTGATACGTGGGCATCTCGGCGGCAGCGGTGCGCAGTTCGCGTTTGTAACGGCGGTCCAGTTCGGTGGCAAAGGGAATCGCAAGCAGCGATATCACCATGCCTGCCATGGTTGGAATCGTCGCCGCGCTCACGCCATTGGCCATCGCGCGCGGGTTGCCCGAACCGAGATAAGCCATGACTTCAAACACCTGGATCATCCCGGTTACGGTACCGAGCAGCCCGAGCATGGGCAGCAACGCAATCAACGCCGGAATCAATTTCAAATGCCGCAGCATCTGGCAATCCAGTTCCGATAACAGTTGGCGACGATGCTGCTCGGCAAACCATGAGGATTTATCGGTGCGTGCCTGCCAGATGTCGATGTTGCGTTTACGCAGTGGTTGATACTCGCGGTAAAAAAACCAGTAGCGTTCGAAGATCACACACCACAACCAGAAGGACACAAAAAAGATCACCCACAATACATTGCCGCCGGTATTGAGAAAGTCGGTTAAGGAAGAGAATATTTCCATGACGGCGACCTCCCCGATCAAGCCTTGGCTTTGGCGATATCAACCGCTTTATCAGCGATCATGCCGGATGCCTGTTCACCGATAACTTTGCTGAGTTGTTGCGCACGGCTACTTAACATATTGCTCGACAACAACAATGGAATCGCCACACACAAACCCTGCACAGTGGTAATCAGCGCTTGTGAAATACCGCCCGCCATTAATTTCGGATCGCCGGTACCAAATAATGTAATGGCCTGGAAGGTGCCGATCATGCCGGTCACGGTACCTAACAATCCCATCAACGGCGCGATAGCGGCCATCACTTTAATCGTGGACAAACCTTTGCGCAGTTCTGCCAGATCTTTAAAGATCACTTCGTCCAGTTTTTTACCCAGTACATCAAGGTCATTGAGATGTTTGTTCTCGAAGTACGCCTGCATCATGCGACCGAGGGGATTGTCGTTAGACGGATGATCCATATCTTTTAATTGCGCATTCATGCGTTTGGAGATGCGTGACAACTTGATCATGCGTTCAATCACAATCAACATGCCGATAATGCCGAGCAGAATGATGGCGTAACCCACTTCCTGACCTTGCTGCACACGCTCCATAAAGCTGGGTGATTGCACTAATA
>DATJLH010000244.1:0-3242 GCA_035490615.1 Cellvibrio sp. | reverse complement strand
GCCGGGCATTGCCTGTGTGAATGCCTGTGGTTGCGAATTTACCACCGGCCCGTCCATTCGTATCGACAACCGCGCCGCGGCACGCACCATGGTGGATTACCTGATTTCATTGGGCCACCGCCGCATCGGCGTGATCTCCGGGCTGAAAGATAACCCGCACACCATTGATCGGCTGGAAGGCTATAAAGAAAGCCTGGCGTCCGCCGGTATTCCCTTTGATAAGGACTTAATTGCCGAAGGCGACTTCACCATGTGGTCCGGTCTGAACAGCGCCTTCCAGTTCTGCAATATGAAAGAACGCCCGACGGCGATCTTTTCCATGAACGACGAAATGGCCATCGGTGCAATGCAGACATTGAAATCCCAGGGCATTCGCATTCCTGAAGATATGTCGGTAACCGGGTTTGACGATATCGCCTACGCCAAATATTGCGATCCGAGCCTGACCACGATTTCGCAACCGGCGGAAGAGATGGGCAAGATGGCGATGGATATGCTGTTGCGGCTGATTGAAGGCGAAACCCTCAGTCAGACCGTGTGTGTATTACCGACTGAATTTATCATCCGCAAAAGCACCGGCCCGGCACCGACGCACGCCTGAGCCGAGGCTCAGGCGCTATAAGTTTCGCAGTGATCCAGCAACTCCATCGCCAGTACGATCAGGTGGTAGAGCGTGCTGGCCGGCGCGACATCCACCACCACTTCATCGTCAGCCCCACGTTGGTCCACATAGGAACCGGGCGTTGAGGCACACAAGTAATAGGTAAATAAATCCTCCACGCCTTTCACTGCACGCTCGGTGGCTTTTGGGTCGCCCGCGCGGATCTGCACCAGGTTGGCCTTGATAAATTCCGTGAGCCCCCAGCAGCGCTTGTTGTGGTCCAGCACGCGGCCATCGGGCATCACCGCATCGAACAGTAAACCGGATTTATCGACCCCGATCTCCAGCGCTTTGTTGTAGAGCGCATCGGTGTAACGCTTGACCGGGCGCCCGGACCGGCGGCTGTACCAATCCAGCAACCACACCCATTCCATCATGTGACCGGGCTCCACTACATCGCCGCGCTCATCGGCACAGCGGGTCCAGTCATCGTTGAAAAATTCGAGCAGGACTTGTTGGTGCGGATCGAAGAAACGGCTCTGGAATAACGCAAATAATTCCCCTACCCGGGCCAACCATTTTGCATCCTGAGTCGCGTCATAAAGCGCTAAAAAAGCTTCAAACAAATGCATATGCGGGTTTTGTCGACGACAGGCATAGGCGTAGTCACCTTCGATCCAACCGCCGTAGTCCGCACCAAATTTTGCATCGAGATGGGCTACCAGCTTCTCTGCCTCGCGCAGTGCTGCTTCATCGCCAAAGGCGCGATAGCACCAGGCATTGGCCAGCACAAAGAAGGCGTGATCGTAGAGATCCTGTTTGGTATCGATAACCGTGAAGTGTTTGTCGAGCAGATGGGTATAACCGCCACCGGCAGTGGGATGGGCCGCGCGCTGGTGAACAAAGTTCAGCAGGCCGGTCGCCAGCGCCTGCCCCTGGGGACACCAGCCGCGATGAAAGGCTGCCGCGTAAAAAAATGCTTGCCGTGCCTGGACCCGCACGCGAGTTTTGGCTTCCAGATCCGGTTGCCCATCGGGCAGCAGGCGTTCGTAGTTAGCACCAGTTTCAGGGTCAAATCCGACCTTTTGCCACAACGGCAGGGCCTGGTCCCTGATCCATATTTCCATACGGCGCGCCGCCGCGATCAATTGCTGAGTCATGTCCTGGGACATAGTTACTGCTTCCCTCATTGATTAAAGGTTCAGGCCAACAATAGCCGGGGGTGATTGTCGCACAAGCGAAAGCGCGCTTTCCAAAAAGCCACGCACATAAAAAAACCCCGGCAAGCCGGGGTAGGGTAGTAAACAACAGCAGGCTTAATGCATTACAACGGGGACTTACATCATCGAACAAAGAAATCGCCTGGAGCGACCTGGAGGAAACCTCCGCCTGGCGTAACCGGTTTATAAAATTAAAACCAGGAAGTACGCGATGTCGATGCGGAAATTATTACCTAAAATGTAATCGGTTTCAAACGAAAATCGCACTTTTATCCCATACTTGTGCAGGCGGGCACGAATTGGGGCTGTTTTAACAACCCTTCGAAATGGATGAGCTAACGAGGATAGCGATGAGTTATGGATGGCGGCTTATGTAATTTTTTAACCGAAGCGGATGGGAAAATGGCGCGCGGGTAAACGTCCGCGCGCGCCACCGCTTAGCCTTTGCCGTTGACGTAGGCTTCCAGTGCGGGCGTTTGCTGGCGCATAAAGGTCACAAACTCTTCCGGCGCAATGGGTTTACTGAAGTAGTAACCCTGGGACTGGTCGCAGGCGTGCTCGCGCAGGAAGGTCTCCTGCTCTTCGGTTTCAACGCCCTCGGCAATCACTGTCAGGCTCAGGGTCTTGCCCATGGCGATGATCGCCTCGGTAATGGCGCGATCTTCGCGATTTTGCGGAATATCGCGGATAAAGGAACTGTCCACCTTGAGGGTATCGATGGGGAAGCGTTTGATCTGCGCCAGTGAGGAGTAGCCCACACCGAAGTCGTCAATTGCCAGGCGCACGCCCAGGCTTTTAATGGCGGACAAGATGCGGATGGCGCGCTCGGCGTCCTGCATCACCATGCCTTCGGTGATTTCCATCTCCAGCAGCCCCGGCTCCATGCCGGTCTCTTTCAGGGCGGTAGCCACGTCGTTAATCAGGCCATCATCAAAGAATTGGCGCACCGACAGATTGACCGCCATGCACAACGGCGGCAACCCTTGCTTCATCCAGGCAACATTTTGCTCACAGGCCGTCTTTATAACCCAGCGTCCGATCAACACAATCAGGCCGGTTTCTTCTGCCAGGGGAATAAATTGGGCCGGCGATACAATGCCCAACTGCGGATGTTGCCAACGCACCAGCGCTTCCACACCGGCGATTTCCCCGGTCTTGAGGTTGCGCTTGGCCTGGTAGTGCAGGAAGAACTCATTGCGCTCCAGCGCCAGGCGCAAGTTATTTTCCATAATCAGGCGCTCGAGCGAGCGCGCCTTGATATCCGGCGAGTAGAACTGGTAGTTGTTCTTGCCCTCTTCTTTCGCGCGGTACATGGCGATGTCCGCGCTCTTCATGATGGTATGTTCATCCTCGGCATCGTCCGGATAGACGCAGATCCCGATACTGGCGGTCACCCGACATTCCTGGCCATACACCGATAC
>DATJLH010000243.1:0-2733 GCA_035490615.1 Cellvibrio sp. | reverse complement strand
ATGCTGACATTGTCTTACCACTGACGCGGTAAACTTCCAGCGCACGACTCAGGCGTTGCGAGTGATTAGGGTGAATCTCTGCGGCGGTTTCCGGATCGACCTGCGCAAGCTGTGCATGAATAGAAGGCCACCCATATTGCGCCGCCTCCTGCTCAATCGCAGCCCTCACCTGCAAATCTGCCGGTGGCATATCTGCCAGACCATCGAGTAACGCCCTGAAATAGAGCATGGTTCCGCCGACCAACAGTGGAATTTTTCCGTCAGCAATAATGGCCGCAATTTCACGCTCCGCGTCTGCGCAAAAATCAGCGGCGGAATAAGGCTCGGCGGGATCGCGAATATCAATCAAGCGGTGCGGTGCCGCTGCCAATTCAGCAGCGCTCGGCTTTGCTGTGCCAATATCCATTCCCCGATACACCAGGGTCGAATCCACACTGATCAACTCCACCGGCAGATGTTTGCGCAGGGCAATGGCCAGATCGGTTTTGCCGGATGCCGTCGGCCCCATCAAAAAAATCACCTGGGGTCGCATTGCCTGTTGCGATTGGGTTTCGCTCACGATCATTGCCCGCGCATAAATAACTTGTCCAACTCGTCCAGGGATTGCAGCAACCAGGTGGGCCGGCCGTGATTGCATTGCCCGCTGCGCTCAGTGGCTTCCATATCGCGCAGCAGCGCATTCATCTCCGGGATTGTCAGGCGGCGGTTGGCTCTCACGGACGCGTGACAGGCCATGGTGCCAAGGATCTCATTGATGTGGTGCTGAATGCGCTCGCTGGTACCGTGTTCAATCAGGTCCGCCAACACATCGCGCACCAGTTGTTCGACCTTCGCACGGTTAAGCACCACCGGGATCTGCCGGACCAGGAGGGTTTCCGGCCCGGCGCGCTGCAATTCAAAGCCCAGACTTTTAAAGGTATCCGCATGCTGTTCTGCGCAATCGGCCTCTTTCTGGCTGACAGCGATGCTTTCCGGCACCAGCATCGGCTGGGTTTGTAAACCGCCGCAGGAAAAAGCGGATTTCATCCGCTCATAAGTAATGCGTTCGTGCGCCGCGTGCATGTCCACAATAATCAATCCCTGCGCGTTTTCCGCCAGAATATAAATCCCTTTCAATTGTGCGATGGCGTACCCCAAAGGTGGAACGTCATCGTCCGACACCTCGGGCAAGGGCGAAGCCGGCTGATGCAGATCACCGTAAACTTTCATCTGTTCGCGCACCGCCGCAGGCGATGCACTGAAAGACGAGGGGGAATAATAATTCGCAGTCTGGGGCGCAACCGGCGCGGTTGATGCAGCGGCAAAACTGATACGTTCCTGCCCCTGAAATTCCCCGGCAGCAAGACCTTGAGCCGCTGGCGTTTGCTGCGTTAATAACGTATTGCCTGCGGTTGTTTTATTGAGTGAATCTTCCGGTTTCACTTGCGCCAGAGCACGATGCAAACTGCTGTAGATAAAATCGTGGACGCTGCGATTATCGCGAAAACGCACTTCATGTTTGGTGGGATGAACATTGACATCCACCGTGGCCGGATCCAATTCAAGATACAACACAAACGCGGGATGACGGCCGTGATACAACACGTCCTGATAAGCCTGCCGCACCGCATGGCTGACCAATTTATCGCGAATACAACGACCGTTTACAAAAAAATGTTGCAGATCGGCCTGACTGCGTGAAAACGTCGGCAGGGCCACCCAGCCCCATAAACGTAACCCATTGCGCTCCATTTCTATGTGCACCGCATTTTCCATAAATGCCGGCCCACACACTTGCGCCACGCGGCGCTCCTGCTCCAGCTGACTGTCGCCAGCGCGCCAGGCATAAATTGCACGATTGTTATGGCGCAGGTTAAACGCGACATCAAAACGTGAAAGTGCCAGGCGTTTTACTACGTCTTCCAGATGCGTATATTCGGTTTTTTCAGTACGCAAAAATTTACGGCGCGCCGGGGTATTAAAAAATAAATCGCGCACTTCCACCGTGGTGCCGCGCGGATGCGGCGCCGGTGATACTTCGGTTTGCATATCGCGTCCTTCTGCCACCACCTGCCAACCCAGGCTGTTGTCGTTGGTGCTGGTAATCAGCGCAAGACGCGCGACGGAACTGATACTGGCGAGGGCCTCACCGCGAAAGCCGAGCGTGGCGACTGCCTCCAGGTCATCCAGTTCATAAATTTTGCTGGTGGCATGGCGGCTCAGCGCCAGCGGCAAATCTTCCTGATCAATGCCTGAACCGTTATCGCGCACGCGCATCAGTTTGATACCGCCATCTTCAACATCGATATCGAGGCGAGTAGCACCGGCGTCCAGACTGTTCTCAAGGAGTTCTTTAATCACCGACGACGGGCGTTCCACCACTTCACCCGCAGCAATCTGGTTGGCGAGACGGGGGCTGAGTAATTTAATTCGGTTCATGTTGTGATGGTGCCTGAAAAAATAAAAATCCCGCGCAAGCGGGTAAGAAAGTTTCCACCAGTGTGCTTACGAAAACGCTGTCAGGATGCAGGAATCTTGAGTGTTTGCCCCACCTTGATGACATGACTTTTCATCCTGTTATGCGCCAGCAATTGGCTGATGCTGACATTGTAGCGCTGGGCGATAGCGGTCAGCGTGTCCCCCGGTGCAATAACATGTTCGCGGGCAATGCCACCACCGCCGGCACCTTGTTGTGCGGCGATATAAGTCCCGGCGGGCGGGTTTTGCACAAAGTATTGGCGTACGCCTTTAAAC
>DATJLH010000242.1:0-2816 GCA_035490615.1 Cellvibrio sp. | reverse complement strand
CGTTATCTGTCGATAGTCTTGGTGTTGCATCCGAAATCGACGCTGTGGCTTTGGTGGGCGAGCATAACGGCAGTTTCGGGCGGCACGATAAAGCGCTGTTTTTGCTGAATTTTGAGAACGCTTCGGACCTTGGTGAGGATGTGTCCGGCAATGATCGTGACGGGGTTGCTTCTGCTGTAACTCAGACGGCGTCTTTGGATGGCTGGATGAATGTTGCAACGTTCATCCCGGCGAATGATTCCGGGATTGATATGTCGGCGCATCTTGCTGATTTCAGCGCGTCTCCATCGTTGAGCTTTAGTGGGTGGGTACGGGTGAATTCCGCGGCGGACATTCAGTCGGTTATTTCCGCTTCCGACGAAACTCAGGCCTCTCGCGATCTGATTCTGTTTATAGAGAGCGGAAGTCTGCTATTTCAAATCCGGGATTCCTCTAACATTTTTCGTATTTCAGCTGAAGACGTCATTGTTGCGGATTCGTGGTATCACGTGGCGTTTTCCTCTGGTCCGTCTGGTGCGAAGTTGTGGCTGAACGCAACGAGCGTGGGAACCAATGCGTCGACGGCAAGCATCGCCTCTATTGTTACAAATCGTTGCCAGATTGGTTACAACGTTGATGACAATGGATCTGGAGTACCGAGGCGGCAGTATGAATTTGATGGATTTATGAAGGATTTGCTGCTCTCCACGGTTGAGCTGAATCAGTCCACTGTTTCCGATATTTATGTCAACGATATTTATTCGTATGAGGTTATTCATCTCCCTGGGCAATCGAACCAGATTGGTCGCGCCGATATCGTCGCAGGTGTTGATGATGATTATTCCGTTGTCGGCGGTAAGGTATTTCAGTGGGGATATAACGCGCAGGCGCGGGCTGCTGCCGTTAATCCTTTGGATCATGTGAATGAGCAAGCGGGTGACATGGGTCACTGGATGGCGATGTGCAATGCTCTGGTGCCTTTGTTGGCGTATAAGCAGGCGATTATGTTGACGCCGTGTGCCCAGGGCGGAACCGGCTTTGCAACAAATAATTGGAACCCGGGTGATTCTCTTTATGAGAATGCATTGACGCGGATGAATCAGAGTATGGGTTATCACGCGTGGAGCAATTTGCGGGCAATTCATTGGATTCAGGGTGAGACGGACGCGGATAACAATGCGACGGCGGGCTATCAGGCTGCATTGGAGGCTATGTATGACGACTTAGACGGTCGCGCAGATGGCTTCAGTGTTGAGGTGCCTTTTATCGCGGTGACGATTCTTGGGTCAACGGTGCCCGCAAATGTGCCGTTGATCAATGCGGCGCTGGCGGCTTTTGTTGCTGATGGTCCGGAGCGTTATTTGGTTGACGCTACTGATTTAACTCTGTTCGATTCTTTCCATTACGACGCGGCCAGTCTGCGAGAGATCGGTGCTCGGTCGGCGGCGATATTGTCCGAATTGTCCGAGAGTGATTTGCTGGTGGTTGAGGGTGCGCAGGTGTCCATTGGGGCTGAAGCCGTTAGCTTGGTCCAGTCGAACATTTTGGATGTTGGTGACGTGCTGGCGCAGGCGACGGTGGATGCTGTTGCATTATCGGTTGCCGCGACAATTTCCGTGACAGACATTGATATAGCGGTTGCGTTGGATAACGTTGCATTAATCGTCAGCTCTGCGGAGTTGCTGTCGGTTGAGAGTGTGGATGTTGCCATCAGTGCTGAGGCGATTGCGTTAATTCAGGCGCATATCCTTGCGCTTGGTGATTTGCTGGTGGGTGCCAGTGCGGATGGTGTTGTGTTGGCGCCGAATTCGGCGATTGTTGTTGCAGGTTCTTCGCTGTCTGTTTCCGTAGATTCGGTGGTATTGAATCAGTCGGGCCTTTTGGTTGTTGATAATGCATCGCTGGCTATTTCTGCGGAGTCTCCGGTTTTAATTCAGCAGAATGCGCTTGCCGTCAATGATTCCCGGCTTTCGATTTTTATGGATTCGCTGACGATTGGTGGTGGTGTATTTGTTACGGAGTCGGCCTTGGGCATGATCATCCGCGATTTTCAATATGTTCTTTTGGTGGAGGGTTAAATGCGTTTTAAGGTGAAGGCTGACGGTGGTTTTAAGGGTGCTGGTCGCGACTTTGAGTTTGGCAATACTCATGACTCTGTTCGCTTAAGCATTAGAGATGATGATGTGTTGCGTTGGTATCGAGCAGGGTTTGTCGATATTGAGGGTTATCCGGTTGGGCCTGCTGCTATGCCGGGTAAAACCGAAATTGCGGTTGAGAATGTGTCGGTGACTAAAGCGGTTTCTTCCGCTCAATAATTCGAATTTGTTTTACGTGAGGCCGCCTAGTGCGGCTTTTTTTATGTCTGGAAATTGAGGGCTTTTAAATGGCAAAGGCAATTCCCGACGCGGTGCTGGATGTGCTCCTGGATGAGATTGCAACCGGCACGCGCATGGTGGTTTGTAGCGGGCAGCCGGCGAACTTTGCTGGTATTGCGGCTGTGGCGTTGGCTGATGTGACGTTGACAGCTGGTGATGGTAATGGCGATTTCACAATCGCTAATGGCGATACCAGCGGTCGTAAGTTGACTGTTGCGCAGCAGTCGAGCGTTGTGATTGATGCAAGCGGCGATGCGACACATGTGTCTATTGATGACGGTACGAATTTGCTCGCCGTGACGACGTGCACGACGCAGTCTTTGACCTCTGGCGGTACGGTTACCGTGCCTGCGTTTGATATCGAGGTGAGCGATCCGTCATGACGTTGGATGCGCACAGCAGCCGCGGCGTGCCGCTTTCTCGGTATGCGATGGACCCATCAGATGTTGAGTGGGTGTGGGT
>DATJLH010000241.1:0-11617 GCA_035490615.1 Cellvibrio sp. | reverse complement strand
CCCCTAAACCTTCGCACACCAATGTCGCCAGCCGGGCGAAATAATCCCCCACGGCTCCCTCGGGCTCCTCCGCCAGGATCAAGGCGTTGTCCTGGTCCGAATTCAGGCTTTGATCCATGCGCGCCTGGGAGCCGAAACCGATCCAGCAAAATTCGCACGGCGCTGCGCCCAGTTGTTCCTGCGCAAGAAGAATCAAGCGCTTGGTGAGCGCATCGGTGATGGTGGTCATGATCTGCCCGATTTCCAGCGCCGGCACGCGTTGGCGACCGAGCAACATCATCAGCGGCACGACGCCATTGCTGATATTTTTCAGCCCGGCCAGATCCGCTTGGCGATGGATATTGCCGATCAGGTAAACCGGGTGATCCTGTTGCACGCGGATGATATCGGTAATGGAAAGCATGCCGTAAATCTGCCCGTCGTCGAGCACGGGCAGGTGATGCACATTGTGCATTGCCATGGTCTGGATCGCTTCGTAGAGATACGCAGAACGTTTGATAGTGTGCGGCGAACGGGTCATCACCTGGCTCACCGGTGCATCGCCGGTAACGCCTTTCGCCAGCGCCCGCGCGCGCAAATCCCGGTCGGTCAGCAGGCCTGCCAGTTGGCCGTTTTCTTCCACTAACAAGGTGGATACGCGATTGTCAGTCATGCGCTGCGCAGCCGTCACGATGGTGTCTTGCGGTGTGATCAGGACTTTGCGGGCGCTGATGACATCGTTCACTTTGAGCGTTAAATGAAAACTGGCCGGCGCTTCTTCATAGCGATGCAAACGGTGGCCGGCCAGTGCATGAAAGTAATCGGCAACGCGCGCATGGTGCGCCAGCAATTTGTGAAAGGCATCGGCCTCCAGCCAATACACCAGGCCATCTTCTTCGCACAACACCTGATGGTTTTCCGCCTGGCCGGAGAGCAACCATTCCTGGCCGAAAAAATCCCCTTCCTGCAATTTGCCGAGCAATTGTTGGTGCGCATCGTAGAGGGCGAAGACGCCGGAGCGGATAATCATCAGACGCGGCTTAACCGCAGTCACCGGGTGCTGCGCCTGAACGTACACCACGTTGATGTGCTGCGCGAGCCGCGCAATGTCCGCCGCGTTGAGATAACCGAATGGCAGGGTTTTGGCGAGAAAGCGGGTGACTTCCATAACCTCCATAACGCGTGCCCCCTGTGTCAGTGAAGGATTACCCGGCGCTGGTGTGAGGCGGCGCATCGCACGCCAGGCGCAGGAGCGGGTCATCCTGAGCCAGGCTAAGCCATTGCTTGCCCAAGGTCTCCCCGGCGCGCGGGATTTGCAAATCGGTGGTGAGATCGGCGCGCGCATGTTGGGCGCAGTGGAAGACCTGCGGAATGCGACGCGCTGCCATGCGGCGCTCGAACACATACAGGTCGGCCAGTATCACATCGGGATTGATCTGGTTGGCAGCGGCAGAGCTGGTATCCACTGCAATAAAACGCAGGGTTTGGGGAAACCAGTACGTCCAGGGCTTCCAACTGGTTGACTCGGCTACGGCCTTGCCCACCTTCACGCCGGCGGGTAAGCGGCTCACCTGATGGTCATACCAGCTGTATTCGCTGTGAATCTGGAAGGCGAGCATGCCGGCCCCGGCAAAGGCCGGTACGATCCAGCGCGGCAGGCGTTTGGCGGTGAGGGTGCGGCACAGGAGCGCGAGCCCCGCCGCGCCCAATCCTGCACACAGGGTGGCGATCAATTCCAGCAGCATAGCTACCTCAAAAAAGGCCCCAGCTTACACATCCGCGGCTCACTCATAAAGAAACGGGCTTTCGATGGAAAGCCCGTTTGATGTTCAACCTATCCTGGCAACTCAGTGATGTGCTGTGGCTTTACCCGCACCCTTGGGATAACGCACGCTTTCCACCAGATCCTGAATCGCTTGCGGCGGTGCCTTGGTCACGGTGGAGACCGCCGCCGCAACCGCAAAGTTGATCATTGCACCGATAGCACCAAAGGATAATGGCGAAATACCAAACAGCCAGTTCTCGGGCACGTTGGCGAAGGTGTTGGTGCCGGGGATAAAGAACCAGCCCAGATACAGGAAGATGTAAATGGTGGTCGACAAGAGCCCCGCCAACATACCGGCCATGGCGCCCGCACTGTTAACCCGTTTGGAGAAAATACCCATCATCAAGGCCGGGAAGATCGATGCCGCCGCAATCCCGAATGCCAGCGCCACCACCTGCGCCGCAAAACCCGGCGGATTCATCCCCAGCCAGGTGGCCACCACAATGGCCACCGCCATGGAGATGCGCGCGGCCAGCAATTCCCCCTTATCCGAGATGTGGGGATTGATCACCCCCTTGATCAGGTCGTGGCTGATGGACGAGGAAATCGCCAGCAACAGCCCCGCTGCGGTGGAGAGGGCTGCCGCCAGACCGCCGGCGGCGATCAGGGCAATCACCCAGCCGGGCAAATTGGCAATCTCCGGGTTGGCCAATACCAGGATGTCGTTGTTCACCGTCAATTCATTACCGGCCCAGCCGCGCGATTCAGCGACCTCGGTAAACGCCGGTACATCGTTATACATCTGGATGCGGCCGTCGTTATTTTTGTCGGTATAGGTGATCAAACCGGTGCTCTCCCAGGTGCGAATCCAGTCCGGCCGCTCACTGTATTCCAGTGCCTCGGCGGTGGGGCCTGCGGGGTAGATGGTGTTCACCAGGTTCAGGCGCGCCATGGAGGCCACAGCTGGCGCGGTCAGGTACAGGGCCGCAATGAACACCAGCGCCCAACCGGCTGACCAGCGTGCATCGGCCACCTTG
Source organism: Cellvibrio sp. (assembly GCA_035490615.1). GTDB lineage: Bacteria > Pseudomonadota > Gammaproteobacteria > Pseudomonadales > Cellvibrionaceae > Cellvibrio. The sequence continues at coordinate 8,836 of DATJLH010000241.1, read as the reverse complement.
GGAACGGTGAAGAAACGGATAATCACGTGGGGCAAACCGGCGGTACCGATCATCAGCGACAGGGTAAAGAGCACCATGTTCAGTTTGTTCGGTACATCGGCGGTGTAATCGCGGAAACCCAGTTCGCGCACCAGGCCGTCAAGGGTAGCCAGCAGCGGTTGGCCGGACTCCACATGGGTGGAGAAAAGCCCCAGGGGCGGAATCGGGTTATTGGTTAACTGCAAGGAAATAAACACGGCGGGGATGGTGTAGGCGATGATCAACACCACATATTGGGCCACCTGGGTGTAAGTGATGCCTTTCATCCCGCCGAGCACTGCGTAGAAAAATACCACCACGGCGGCAATCATCAGCCCGGTATTGCTGCTCACCTCCAGGAAGCGCGAGAAGGCCACACCGGCGCCAGTCATCTGCCCGATGACATAGGTGACCGACGCAACGATCAGACACACCACGGCAATCATGCGCGCGCTGGAACTGTAAAAACGGTCGCCGATAAATTCCGGCACGGTGAATTTGCCGAACTTGCGCAGGTAGGGCGCCAGCAACATGGCCAGCAAGACGTAACCACCGGTCCAGCCCATCAGGTAAGTAGAGTTTGCATAACCGGCGGCGGCAATCAGACCCGCCATCGAAATAAACGAGGCTGCCGACATCCAGTCAGCGGCGGTTGCCATGCCGTTGACCACCGGACTCACACCGCCGCCGGCCACATAAAACTCTTTGGTCGATGCCGCGCGGGACCAGATGGCGATGGCGATATAGAGCGCGAAGGAGCCACCCACGAAGATGAGGTTGATCGTAAATTGGCTCATGGTCTAATCCTCGTGCAGATCGAACTTTTTATCGAGCTTGTTCATTCTCCACGAATAGAAAAAGATCAAGGCGATAAAGGTGAGGATGGAACCTTGTTGCGCAAACCAGAAACCCAGATCAGTACCGCCGATGGAAATACCCGCGACCATCGGACGCAGAGCCAGACCGAAACCATAAGACACCAGCGCCCACACAATCAGACAACCGACGATCAATCGCAGGTTGGCTCGCCAATAGGCTTTTGCCATGGACTCCTCGCGGGTAACGCTTTCATTGTTATCAGCCATATCATTCTCCTCGTGGTTTGTTTTTAACTCCGGCACCAGGGGCGGTGCATTTTTTGCGGATTTGCTTGATGGATCCCGTGTTTATTTTTATCGATAAACCTTCACGCGCCGACGCTGAAAGTTGCACGACCAGAGCTTGAGCGCTAACGACAAATTTGGCAACACGTTGACAGATTTTTCATCTTTTACACGTTGTCGTTGTTGCTTGTGGTAACACTTGGCGTTTTTCTTATGAAGATGTATTGCTTTAGAAGCAAGAATAGTCTAGACCACCATCTAAGCAAGAGCGAAGTCAGAAACTTTTGCTATTTAGGCAATTGCAAATGGCGCCTCGTCGGGTTGTTGCAGTGGCCTTTTACTTAACTGGGAAAGCACTGTAAGAAAACGGTCATTGAACCTCCGCCCTCCATTGCACTGGTAATAAGTTTTATTAATAAAAAAGAGTGGTGGACTAGTCTACAAGTTATATCCCGGCTGTTTTTGCCCAGGTCTTTCCTGACAATAATTGTGTAGAAAAGGAGTAGCGACACATGTACAAACCTATCACGCAAATTTGTTACGGTCTGACGCTTTTTGCTTTACCCATGACACTGGCCGCGCAAACGTTTAACGTCGGCGATACCCAGGTCAAGTTCAGCGGTTTCTTCAAGCTGGATGCTATGGTCACTGACACAGAATACGGTCAACTGGATTTTCCCGCGCGGGATTTTTATGTGCCTTCGCTGATACCGGTTTCCGGTGAAAGTGAAGGGCCGAAGTACGACACCCATGCCCGCCAGACGCGCTTTATCTTCAACACCACCACGGCCCTGGATAACGGCAAGACCATTGGCGGTCATCTGGAGTTTGACATGATGTCCACCGTCGGCGGAGACGAACGTATTACCAACGGCTATTCGCCCGGTGTACGTCATGCATTTTTCACCTACGACCGCTGGTTGTTCGGGCAGACCTGGTCCACATTTATGGACGTGAATGCCCTGCCCGAATCCCTCGACTTTATCGGCAACACCGACGGCACCATCTTCGTCCGCCAGCCGCAGGTCCGTTACACCAACGGCAATTTCCAATTCGGTATCGAAAACCCGCAAACCACCCTGACACCTTTTGGTGGCGGCACGCGCATTGTGACGGAAGACAGCAGCCTTCCCGATCTGGTCGCGCGCTACAACCTCAAGGGTGATTGGGGAACCTTCAGTGTATCGGGTCTGGCCCGGCAGTTGTCCTACGATACCGGCGTGAGTGACGAAACGGAAACCGCGTTTGGTATTTCTGCCAGTGCAAAAATCCTGTTGTCGAACAACAACGATCTGCGGTTGACGATCAGCAGCGGTGACGGCATTGGTCGTTATCTCAATTTAAATACCGCGAACGATGCGGTGATTGCCGACGATGGATCATTGGAAGCGATCACAGCTACGGGCGCAGCGGTGGCTTATCGTCAGGTGTGGAATGCGCACTGGCGCTCCAATTTTGTCTACTCAGTGTTTGAGGCAGACAACGACACTGACTACACCGGGACCGGCGTCACCAAAACCACGCACAGTGGTTCGGTGAATTTGTTGTATCAGGTCGCCAGTAAATTTATGGTCGGTATGGAATTGCGCTACGCCAATCGCGAAATCGAGGCGGGTGCGGACGGCGATATGACACGCCTGCAATTTACGGCGAAGTATGATTTTTAATGGCGATCTTCAGCGGTGGGCGCTGGCCTACCGCTGAATCTTGCGTTTGCGTCGGCGATGGGGTGTCGCCTGTTGAGCGAGTGCCCAGTCGATATGTTCCTGTACCAGGGCGGATACCTGCGGACGCTTGCGCTCCAGCGCGGCGATGATCTGTGGGTCGCTCGGCGCGTTGCCCAAGCCCACTGCCAGATTGCGCTGCCAGCCTTCATAACCCACCCGGCGAATGGCCGACCCTTCCGTGTAACGCAGAAACTCCGCTTCCGTCCAGTTGAACAGGGTAAGCAAATCGCTGTCGGCCAAACCGTGACGCGGCAGAAAATCGGTTTCCCGGGTTGGTTGCGCGTATTTATTCCAGGGGCAGATCGCCTGGCAGTCATCGCAACCGAACACGCGATTGCCCATCGGCTCGCGGAACTCTTCCGGAATAGCGCCGGCATTTTCGATGGTGAGGTAAGAAATACAGCGGCGCGCATCCAGCACATAGGGTTGGGGAAAGGCATCGGTGGGGCAGACTTTCAGGCAGGCGGTGCAATCACCGCAGCGGTTGGGTTGATGCGGTTGATCGATCGGTAACGGCAGGAAGGTAAAAATCTCGCCCAGAAAAAACCAGCTGCCCGCTTCACTGTTGAGGATCAAGGTATGTTTACCGGTCCAGCCGAGCCCGGCCTTCTCCGCCAGGGGCCGCTCCATGACCGGGGCGCTGTCCACAAACGCGCGGTTTTGCACCTCGCCTTTACCGGGAAAATCTGCCGGTAATTCGGCATCGATGCGCTGCGCCAGTTGGCCGAGGCGCTTGCGAATCAGTTTGTGATAATCGCGCCCCAGGGTGTAACGCGAGATGTAAGCCTTGGTGGGATCTTTCAGGATGCGGATCTGTTGGGTATCACCGGGTAAATAGTCCATGCGCACCGAAATAACCCTGACGGTGCCCGGCACCAATTCCGCCGGACGCGACCGCTTGTTGCCATGCGCCCCCAGCCAGGCCATGGTGCCCTGGTAACCCTGTGCCAGCCAGTCCTGCAAGTGTGATTCTTCGCGGCTGAGGTCGATGTCAGTAATACCCACCTGCTGGAAGCCCAGTTCCCGCCCCCACAACTTGATGTCGGCGGCGAGCTGCGCAAAGTCGATGCTATCAATCATGGAGTAAGAAGGCTTGGCCGATGATGGTCACATTGTGCCAGAGAATGACAGGTTTCAATCACTAAAACGCTCGGCAATCATTTCCTTCCAGACTTGAATATCAGTACCTTCCGATTCAAATAACGCCAACCCGACAATAAACTCTCCGGCGCGTTCGTGGGGTCGACACCACTTCACTTCGGTCACCAGTAAAAAGCGCTGCGGCGAATCGCGGAACTGCACACAAGCCCGCAAGATACTGCCGATAACCAGATCGCGGTCGACGCTGACGCGCAAGCCATTGGCCGAAAGATCGACGCTGTTGCTGATCACAATGTCAGGCGGAATTTCCACCCCGGGCTCGGCGGAGGTCAATTCAATAAACACCGTTTCCTCGGTGTTAAGGCGTGATTCCTGTCGTTTGTCCTGTTGTCGGTTGTTCATGTTTACACCGTGTGGGTAACATTTTTTTGATGACTATTGCGATGGCTTTGTATAAAAGCGGTGCGCGCTTAGGAAATATCCTTGCGCAATCCGCGAATCACTTTGACCAATTGGTCTTCAAATTTATCGCCTTTACTGAGGACCTGAATCTGTTCTGTTTTGATGCCGTCGAATAACTGGTCGCGGTGTAGCTCAGCGGCTTTGCGGCCCACCTGATCGACAAAAATATATTTCCCGGTAGAGCTGATGATGACGGACAGCTTGCAGCGCAGGGCGGGTTTATCCGGTTCAGCAATCTCAATCCAGGCGCCGACATTCAGCGTGCTCACCAGCTCTGCGGCGGTTTGTTCGCGGGCCAGTTGTTCGGCGGCACGCGCCGCTTTTTCCTGCGCCTGGCGTTGTGTTGCCGCCGTCTGTTCAGCCAGTGCACGCTGGTGTTTTTCCGCCGCCAGTTTGCGCGCTTCTGCCAGGGCTTTTTCTGCTGCCGCCTGCTTGGCGGCAGCCTCTTGTGCCTGCTGGCGTTCGGTTTCCTGGCGATAGTGTTCAGCGTGTTTATCGCCCAGGGCTATCAATTGTTTCAGTGCGCTGATAATCAGCTCATCCAACGCAACCGGTTTTAATGTATGTGCAACGCCGGTGGATAAACACAGCGAAAAATCCTTTACATTTTTTGCCGTTACCTTGCGCCCGGAGCGATCCACAAATAACAGCTGATCCACATCCGGCAGCTTCAGGGCAAGCTTGCAGCGCAGGGCTTGGCCGTCCTCACCGTACAACACAATCCAGTCGCCGGTTGCAATCGTCTGCGCGTGTTGCAATACCGCACTGGTTACGTGTGTGCGGTTGTCGGTATAACCTTCCGGATACGCAAAGGCGCCGACGGTGTTGCATTCCAGTGGCTTTTTCTGGATAGCCTGCATCAGGTGCTGGCTGAGGCTGTCGATAAAATCCTGATAGTGATCGCCGGTGTCGCGCTGCTGATGCAGGTTGCGTTCCAGTTCGCTCAGTAATTGCGGAATATCCCGGTAGAGTTGTTGTTCATCGACTCCTTCGCCAGTAGTGAAGACCTTGCCGAGCAATGGCAGGTTTCGTTGCCAGGCCTTCCAGAAGGGTGCCTGGGTGTTGTTATTGATCAAACAATGTTGCAGGGCGCTTTTTAATATCGGCAGTTGTTCAATCAGGGCCACCGGCATCGTTTGTCCGGCCAGGGATTGGTTAAGCAAATCCAGTACCTGGCACTCGGCTGCCAATAAACGCAGGTGGGCCACTTCGGTTTCACATAGGCGCGCCTCCAGCATGCGCGCGCGTTTGTCTTCGGCGTCCGTCCATTGGCGAAAGGATGTTGTGGCGGCCAGCAACGCTGTTGCTTCGGTGCTTTGGCGGACAGACTCAACCAGCTGTTGGCACTTTTCAAAAAATTGTTGATGGGGTTTGGCATCGCGCGGGTACCAGGTATAACCCTGCTGGCCGACCTCGTTAAGGAGTTGCCGCAGGGGGTGCTGCGCGTTGCTGTAAATCGTGTCGTCCTGCGCGATGGCCATAACCACCGGCAGGGTCATCCTGCTCAATGCCTGGCCCAGCGTGGGATCCATGTTGCCGCACAGGGTCTGGAATAATTTATCGGCCACCATCACCCGCAGCATCAACGCCGGTGCCAGTGCGAGTTGGTGAGCGGCGAGTAATGCCGGTAGTTGTTTGGCCAGGGGGGCGGACGGTGTGAGGGCTGTCTCGACCAGCGCCACAGCACGGGCCAGGTCATGGCACGGCGTCAGCCCCGGAGCCGGTGGCAAGGTAAGGGCCGCTGTGTCGAACAGGGATTGCAGTTGCGCTGCGTCACCCTTGAGCAGGTCCTGGAGATTAAAGGTAGTAGACATAACACTCGCTGCTGGAAGGCAAATAACGCCCTGTGAATATAGTGAATGGATGACAGCATTGCGAATATTTGCTCGCACGCTTCAGGTCGCGGCTGATGGGGGGCGACACTTTCCACACCCATGGCATCTCCAGGCTTCTGTGGCATGTCCAGATTTATGTGGCATTTCCAGAGAGCGCGCCAAGTTGCGTATAATCCGCCCACTTTTCCTGTCGGACTGGCTTTGCCGACCCGCCTACGCACTGAGACTGCCATGATCCTAACCACCCACAACCAGACTCCATTTCCTTCGACCCTTTATTGTGCTGCCGAGGTCCGCGCGCTGGACCAGGCGGCGATTGCTGCCGGCACGCCGGGCATCCAGCTGATGAAACGCGCCGGGCGCGCGGTATTTGATGCGTTGCACCAGGCCTACCCCGAACCGGGTTTGATTACCGTGTATTGCGGCGCGGGCAATAATGCCGGTGACGGTTATGTAGTAGCAGCGCTGGCCGCCCAACGGCGCTTGCCGGTGCAGGTCATCCAGGTCGGTGCGTTGGACAAGCTTACCGGTGACGCGCGTCAGGCGTATGACTTCGCCTGCCAGGAGGGCGTCGCCATAACCGCTTTTGAAAATGCTGCCGTTCCCGCCGAGGGCGTGGTGGTGGATGCGCTCTTGGGTATCGGTTTGCAGGGCTCTGTGCGGGCTCCTTTTCTACAAGCGATTGAGCAGATCAACGCGTGTGGCTTACCGGTGGTGGCGGTGGATCTGCCCTCCGGCCTGGATGCAGATAGCGGTGCCGTGCAAGGCTGCGCTGTCAACGCCGCGATGACGGTGACGTTTATCGGTACCAAACGCGGCTTGCTCACCGGGCGTGGGCCGGCCTTATGCGGCACCCTGGTACTGGCGGATCTGTCGGTGTCGGCGGACATCCTGCAGGCCCAGTCAAGCTCTGCCGAATTGCTGAGGTTACCCGCACTGCTGAATAACCTGGCACCGCGCGCCGCGGATGCTCACAAAGGCGATTTTGGTCATGTAATGGTGATTGGTGGTGACACAGGTTTTGGTGGTGCTGCGCTGATGGCCGCTGAAGCGGCGGCACGTACCGGTGCCGGTCTGGTCAGTATCGCCACCCGCCCGGAACATATTCCCGCGATCCTTGCGCGCCGCCCGGAGGTGATGGCGTGCGGTGTGGTATCCGGGCAGGAATTGGAACCCTGGCTGGCGCGCCCCACTGTGCTGGTGGTCGGACCTGGGCTGGGCCGCTCGCCCTGGTCCGAGCAGATGTTGCAGCAGGCAGTAAAAAGTGGCCTGCCGCTGGTGCTGGATGCCGATGCCCTGAATATCCTCGCTGCCGGTCGCGTAGTGCCGGAAAACACCCGGCGTGACAACTGGTTACTCACACCGCATCCCGGCGAAGCGGCGCGTTTACTGGCCGTAAATACCACTGATATCCAGCACGACCGTTTCGCTGCGGTCAGCAAAATCCAGCAAAGCTATGGCGGCGCCGTCATCCTGAAAGGGGCGGGCAGCCTGGTAGCGGCAGAGGCAGATTGTATTGGCGTGGTGGCGGCGGGTAACCCCGGCATGGCCACCGGTGGCATGGGCGATGTGCTGAGCGGTATCCTGGGCGGCCTGATCGCCCAGGGGCTGACGGTGGCGCAGGCCGCGCGTCTGGGTGCCTGCCTGCACGCCACGGCGGCAGACCTGGCGGCGGATGAAGTCGGTCAGCGCAGCTTGCTCGCCACGGATTTGATGCCCTATCTATGCCAATTGCTCAGTGACCAGTAGCGTTGCGACGAGGTAACCAAGGCGTGAACGATTCCATCAGCAAGACCTGGTACATCGACAATGAAGCCGACATGGTCGCCTTGGGTGAACAATGGGGGCGCGTGCTCGCCGCCGGCGATGGTGCCGCCACCGTGTTTCTCAGCGGTGATCTGGGCGCGGGCAAGACTACCTTGTCGCGCGGTATCCTGCGTGCCTTTGGTCATACCGGTGCGGTGAAAAGTCCCACCTATACCCTGGTGGAAGCCTATGAATTCCCGGCACGGACCGTGTATCACTTCGATCTCTATCGTCTGGGTGATCCGGAGGAGCTGGAATACATGGGGATTCGTGATTACTTCGATGCGCGCAGCATCTGCCTGATCGAGTGGCCAGCGCGCGGTGCCGGGGTATTGCCGGCGCCGGACTGGCAAATAGCGGTTAAGGTAGAAGGGCCCGGGCGGCGGATTGCCATCAGTGCGCTAACACCGACAGGCCAAGCCCTGCTGCAGCGACTGGACGGTTAAAACGCCCAGCCAAATTGCAGGCTGCCCGCCTCATATTCGCTACTGGCGGCATAACCCAATTCGAATACCGCCCGCCCCCATTGGTACCCGAGGCCAGCGGAGGCAACGCTGGAACGGAAGTTGGTTTGATCTTCCCGGTAACCGGCGCGCAACGCCAGACGGTCAAACGCGATGTATTCAATCCCCAGGCTTAAATCTTTGGAGGGGGCTTCGTTGGCCAGGGGGGTGGATTCGCGCAGGTCAAAGTCCACACCAATGGTCAGCACATCGGTGACATAAGCAAAACCGAGTCGCGCGCGGGGTTTGAGCTGAACGATCTGCGCCGGCAATGGCTCGCC
>DATJLH010000240.1:0-7400 GCA_035490615.1 Cellvibrio sp. | reverse complement strand
TTCTGCTGGTTGCGGGCTTGCTCGCTGCGTTGATCGCGTTCCTTGTTGGCTACAAAAGCCTGGCGGACATTCTATTGGTGGCGACCACCATCGCCTACGCCGTGTGGAGTTCTTTCAACAGAAAGGCGATGTTTGATTCGCTCAACGACATGCTGTCCAAAGCGTTTTCCCATGATCTGGCTGCAGTTACTTATACCGATTCTTCCGGTGTCCTGGGCAAGGTGAAGGTGGCGATCCTGAGCCAGGAAGCGCACCTCGGTGCGGTGATAACGCGGATTGAGCATGCGGCGGCATCGGTGTCGAGAGAGTCCGACAAAGGCGAGGCGCTAACCACGCTGATGGTCGAAAAAGTGGAACGTCAGCAGGCGGAAACCATTCAGGTATCGGCTGCAATGAATCAAATGACCACCACCATCGGTGAAGTCGCGCGGCACGTATCGGATACGGCGCAACATGCCGACGAGGCCAGTCAACTTGCCAACCATGGTAACCAGCTGGCGCAAAGCGCGAGCGTGTCGATTGATGAATTGCGCAAGACAGTTCATCGCATCAGTGAATCGGTTGCCGGTGTTGCGCAACAAACACAGAACATCTCCCAGGCCGCGCAAATCATTGAGCAAATTGCAGACCAGACAAATCTGTTAGCACTGAACGCGGCCATTGAAGCGGCACGTGCCGGTGATCAAGGGCGCGGTTTTGCGGTGGTGGCCGATGAAGTCAGGCACCTTGCCCGACGCACCCAGGATTCCACCAAAGAAATTTATAACATTGTGTCGGCACTCAAGGCGGAAGCGTCGTCAGCGGTTCAGGTTGCAGAGAAAGGCCTTGAAGATGCAGAGCAGGGCGCGGTCAAGGTTAGTGAGAGTACCAAGGCATTAAATGGTATTAATGAAGCCGTCAACCAGATCGCCCAGATGTCGACACAAATGGCCACTGCGGTCGATGAACAAGCCCATGTTGTGGAGGATGTGAATCGGCAGATCAGTAATATTTCTGATCTCGTCAACGAGAGTGAAGATGCAGTCAATAACACCGCGACCTCTATCCGGCAGTTAAAATCTGTGTCCAACGAATTGCATGAATTGGTGGTGCGGTTCAAACGTAAATAACCGAGGCTGTTTTTTGACCATCTCTTCTGGTTGGTTTTTATTCATCGTCGAGCCATTGAATAAAAACCAACCAGCATTTCCCGCCTGAAGTTCCCCTGTCACAAAAATTTCATCTAAATGTATAAAAGCGCGCAATAAAAATGAAACGAACGCCGTTTACCTTGCCGTTGCGTTTCTATTTCCCATCAGGAACCTGGGTACTCACAGGCACCGGGAAGGAGTCTTCTCTTGTTTACAAGAAGTAGAAATAGCTGAGCATTCATTTTTACTAACTGCGATGAATAAGAGGTAGGCAAGTTGAAAAACAACACAACAAATACCATCAAGTTAAACAAGAATAACTTGAGCCTGGCAATCGGCAGAACTATCGTGGGTGCGGCACTGGCGACGGGGTCCATTCATGCAATGGCGCAAGCTCCGAGTGAATCACAGCCATTCCTTGAGGAAATCGTTGTCACCGGCGGTTATGCAAAAAGCCTTGAACAAGCCATCGATATTAAACGTTCTTCGGTCGGTTTTTCTGATTCAATCGTTGCTACCGATATCGCTGACTTCCCCGAACAAAACCTGGCGGAAGCCTTGCAGCGTATGCCTGGCGTTACCATTGAGCGTAACAAAGGTTTGGGAAGCCGCGTTAATGTGCGCAGTTTACCCAGTGAATTTACCCACGTTTCTATCAACGATCTGGCGACGGCGTCTGGCAGTGGCGGTCGTGATGTTGAGTTCGATATCTTCGCCTCTGAAATTATTCAAAGCGTCACCGTACAAAAATCGCCCACCGCTGCCGATGAAGAAGGTGGCATTGCCGGTTCGGTGCTGATTTCTACGGCGCGCCCGTTCGATTACAACGAACCCAAATTTGTTGTCTCAGCTGAGGCGGCCCATAATTCAATCTCTGAAGAGGTTGATCCAAAAGTATCTTTCCTGGCCAGCAACACCTTTGGCAACTGGGGTGCGCTGGTATCTTTCTCCGCGTCCGAGCGTACCAACAGAACTGACTCCAATTCCGGTATCAACTTCCGTCCGTTGTCACGCTGGACTGAAAAAACCGGTTCATCACAATGGCAATCGGATCAAACCATTGAAGTGCTTGAGCGCGATACCGGTGTGGTGATTACCGATCCGTTTGATAAGGAACAAACCAATCGCGTGGTATTCCACGATAAAGTCGGTGATCGTGCTTATTTGAATGAACAGGAAAAGTGGGGCGCGACAACCTCCTTGCAATTCCAGCCCAGTGGTAGTTTCAGTCTGACCTTCGATGCGATGCTCGGCGGCTACGATAATACCGAAGACGAATACGATGCAGCGGCTTACACTGCATCCAGTATCAGCGCGCTGGAAACCGTGCATGAGTTCGATAGCACTACCCTGGCTGAACACGGTATTGTTGTGTTGCGCGATGTGTCTTATGCGGCTACCCAGCACGAATTCCTGAGCAAGGAAAACGTTCATAAAACCGACTACACCCAATACAGTCTGACAATGGATTGGGAAATCGCCGGTTGGATTATTGAAGGTTTGGTGGGTTACTCAGGTGCAGAAAAAACCTCCGATACCAGCAACCTGAAACACGTTGCTTTTGCACCATCGCGCTCACGTTTTACCTCAACCGGTGGTGTAACCGTTGTTAGCGCCAATCCAGACAGCATCGACATGTATAACTCGCCAGAGAGTTATCTGTTCGATTCGTATGAAGTCAATCTCGAGGAGATCCAGGACGATAAATCTGCTGCACAGCTGGATTTCATTAAGCCGCTGCAATTGGATTTCCTACCGGTCTTGGATCAGGTTCAGTTTGGTGTGCGTTACACCGATAAATCCAAAGAGCGTAACCGTGGCACAAATAATGTAAGAGGCCCGGCAGAAGGTGATACCTCCTGGCGCAATGTGCGCACCTTGGAAGAAAGCGAGTTAACCCCGATTTCCGATCTGGTTCCCGGTGGTGAATATTTGTCTGAGTCATCCAACAGTCCGAGCTGGTCGCAAGTCTCCAACAGCTATGCGCGGAACGAATTCCGTTACGATGGTTTCGGTGTGGATTTTGCGGATAGCGAGTACTATCGCGTTGACGAAGAAGTCGTAAGCCTCTATGCCATGGCCGACTTCAAGTTTGACATCGCTGATATGCCGGTATTGATCAACGCGGGTGTGCGCTCGGTAGATACCTCGGTGTTGTCGTTTGGTTATCACCAGGTGCAAAATACAGACGGCTCTACGGGTTATACACCGACGCCGATCTCCAAAGAAGGTAGTTACACCGACGTATTGCCCAGCCTCAACATGACCATGGAGCTGACCGATACCTTGTTGCTTCGTGCAGCGGCGTCCGAGACGTTAATGCGCCCGGCCCTGGGTGATATTGCCTACAAGCGCACCGTTAGCGTCAACGATTTTAAATACTACGACGGCAACCCGGATCTGAAACCCACTTATGCTGATCAGTGGGAAATCGGTTTGGAATGGTACATGGATGAAGGCGTGTTATTCGCGGCTTCTTACTTTGAAAAAGAAATTGAAGGCGTTGTACGTGAATCGCTGACAGGTATCGTCAGAGACGTCATCAAATACAATGCTAACGGTACCGTTGACGGCGTGTATGACTTCGAGATTTACCAGAAGGTCAATGCGGAAGGTTCCTACGATGTGTCCGGTGTTGAATTGATTGCACAATTCCCCTTAAACATCATTCACGAATCCCTGGACGGTTTTGGTATCAACGCCAACCTCACCATGCTGGACAACTCACTGACCGGTGAGTCTGATCTGGATATTCCAGCACCACCGGAAGGTCTGGCGGATGAAACCTATAACCTGACGGCCTACTACGAGAACGATAAGTTCGACGCGCGTATTTCCTACAACTACAAAGACAAGTATGTAGAGTACATCGCGAGCGATATGTATCCGGTTTATCGTGATGCCTACGGCCAGACAGATATGGCGTTGGGATACCAGGTGACTGACAACGTGAAAGTTACCCTGGAAGGTATCAACATCACGGATGAAGAAACCTCTGCGTACACCATTGATCCGTCGTTCCCGAGTATGTACGAGTTTTCGGGCCGCCGTATCAGCCTTGGCGTCAGAGCTGACTTCTAAGTGTAACGGTTATCGACCTGCCAAAAGGGATGCCCGCGAGGGCATCCCTTTTTTATTTCTCCGCACATTATTTACGCAGGCCCTGCCATCGCCAATGGCGAATCTCCGGCATGTCTTCACCGTGTTCCTCAATATAAAATTTATGCTCCCTGAGTTTATCGTTGATCATCTGCCGTAGGCCGTCCAGGTCGAATCCGCTATGGGGGATGCGCTCAATCACGGCGCGTAACAGGTGAAAGCGATCCAGCTTGTTCATCACCACCATATCAAAAGGCGTGGTTGTGGTGCCTTCTTCCTGAAAGCCGTGCACATGAAAATTCTGATGGTTGGTGCGGCGATAGGTCAGACGATGAATCAGGGCAGGGTAGCCGTGATAGGCGAAGATCACAGGCTTGTCATGCGTAAACAGATTATCAAAATCTTCGTTATGTAAGCCGTGAGGATGTTCACTGGGCGATTGGAGTTTCATTAAATCCACAACATTGATCAAGCGCACTTTTAGCTCGGGTAAATGCGTATGCAACAACTGTACGGTGGCCAGAGCTTCTATTGTCGGCACATCCCCGGCGCAGGCAATAACCACATCCGGTTCCTGCTCACCCGTATTGCTTGCCCATTCCCACACACCGATACCCGCCGCACAATGATCGATAGCGGCATCCATACTTAACCATTGCGGCTGTTCATTTTTACCGGCGACAATGACATTAATGTAATTGCGACTGCGCAAGCAGTGGTCGGTAACAGACAGTAAGGTATTGGCATCTGGTGGCAAGTAAATACGAATCACCTCGGCTTTTTTGTTAACGACATGATCGATAAAGCCCGGGTCCTGATGGCTGGTGCCATTATGGTCCTGTCGCCAGACGTGCGAAGACAATAAATAATTCAGGGACGCTATCGAGCGGCGCCAGGGAATATGGTTAGCCACTTTTAACCATTTGGCATGTTGATTGACCATGGAATCAACAATATGAATAAACGCTTCGTAACAGGATAAAAAACCGTGGCGCCCGGTGAGCAGATAACCTTCCAGCCAACCCTGGCATTGATGTTCGCTTAATACTTCCATCACGCGCCCATCGGCAGCCAGTTTGTCATCGCCGCTAACTGTTTCTGCCATCCAGGTGCGCGCCGTCACGTCCAGTACATCCTGCCAGCGATTGGAATTATTTTCATCGGGGCTGAAGAGGCGGAAGTTTTTGTTCGGCAGATTCCAGGTCATTACGTCGGCCAAAAATTTTCCCATCACACGGGTTGCCTCGGCATCAACTGCGCCGGGTGCAGGAATAGTCAGCGCGTGGGTGCGAAAATCCGGCATAACTAAATCTGTTAGCAACATGCCCCCATTCGCATGCGGGTTGGCTCCCATGCGCCGCTTGCCCGTAGGTGCCAGCGCGGCCAACTCGGGAATCAGTTTGCCATGTTGATCAAACAGTTCATCGGGGCGGTAGCTACGCAGCCACCGGTCCAGGATGGCCAGATGATCCGGATTATCCATATTGCTCACCGGTACCTGATGAGCGCGAAAGGTATTTTCGACTGCTTTGCCGTCGACTTCGTCCGGCCCGGTCCAACCTTTCGGGGAGCGCAAGATAATCATCGGCCAACGCGGTCTGCCACTGATGCCCCGCATACGCGCATTGTGTTGGATGCGGCGTATGTCCCCTAATACCTGATCCAGCGTTGCCGCCATTTGTTGATGCATGGTTTCTGGTTCATCGCCTTCAACAAAATAAGGCTGATAGCCATAGCCGATAAAGAGTGCTCTCAGTTCATCGTGCGGAATGCGTGCAAGCAATGTCGGGTTGGCAATTTTATAACCATTCAGGTGGAGGATAGGTAACACGGCGCCATCGGTGACGGGATTAAGAAATTTGTTGGAATGCCAGCTGGTGGCCAAGGGCCCGGTTTCTGCTTCGCCATCCCCCACCACGCAAGTGACAATTAAATCCGGATTATCAAACGCAGCGCCAAATGCATGGGATAGCGAATAACCCAATTCACCGCCTTCGTGGATAGAGCCGGGAATGTCCGGCGCAACGTGACTGGGAATGCCGCCGGGAAATGAAAACTGTTTGAACAACCGCCGCAGACCGGCTTCGTTTTGCGGAACCTCGGGATACTTTTCACTGTAAGAGCCTTCAAGATAAGTGTTCGCGGCCAATGCAGGGCCGCCATGACCCGGTCCGGTAATAAAGATCATATTGAGATCGTGCTGCTTGATAAGGCGATTTAAATGCACATAAATAAAATTCAAGCCCGGTGTGGTGCCCCAATGGCCCAGAAGCCGGGGTTTTACATCGGTCGCTGACAGCGGTTTTTTCAACAAAGGATTCGCATAAAGATAAATTTGCCCGACCGATAAATAATTGGCCGCACGCCAATACGCATTCATCTTGTGCAGTAAATCAGCGTTTAACGGGGTTGCTTTTGCCGTGATGGTATCAGTGTTGCTGGGATGCATCGCGATGATTCCCTCTTCATTGATGGTGGTCAGTGATGCGCGCGTCGCATCTGGGAGGCCAATATATATTGCGGTATGTTTGTCTTACTCAATTCACCTTGCCCTACCAGGGGATAAACCTGCTGTGCTATTACCAGTTCTTCGTTTGTCGGTATCACCATGGTAAGCACCTGACTGTCAGCTGCTGAGATAGCGGCAGCATTGGTGTTATTTTTTTGGGCATCGAGTTTTATGCCCATAAATTCAAGCCCGGCGCAAACGCGCGCGCGTATTTCCGGCAGATTTTCGCCGATGCCGCCGGTGAAGATGAGGGTGTCCACACCTCTCAATGCACCGGCCAGGGCACAGATCCATTTTTTTGTCTGATAGCAAAATAACTCTACAGCGTCTGCCGCACGTTGATCATCATGCTCATGTAGCAGCAGTTCCCTGATGTCCGAACTGATTTCAGAAATGCCCAACAAACCGGATTCATGGTTGATCATGTGCTGGAAGTCTGTCGCGCTCATGTGCTCTGTTTGTGCAAGATAAGCGTATAAACCCGGGTCCAGGTCACCGGAGCGACTGCCCATGGGAATGCCGGCGGTGGGCGTGAGCCCCATACTGGTATCCACACTTTTACCTTGATACGCCGCCGTCAGGCTGGCGCCGTTACCCAGGTGCGCCATAATGACCCGACCGCTTGCGCGACGGGAACCTTCAAGGTGCCGCAACTCTTGCAG
>DATJLH010000239.1:0-4941 GCA_035490615.1 Cellvibrio sp. | reverse complement strand
TTATTGATATGTTTGCGCGGAAGGAAAGCAGAGGAAAAAAATAGTAGCGAAAGGCAGAAACAAAACAGGCTCCCGCAGGAGCCTGTTGGTAGCAGACGGAAGAAATCAGGGAATTAAAGCGGAAAATAGTTGTTCTCTAATAGAATCCACACTGCCCACACCGGAGATACGAGAGTATTTCGGCGCGTTAGCATTGCCCTGGCTGGCAAGATTTTGATAAAAACCAACCAAAGGTTTGGTTTGTTGATGATAAACCTGCAAACGCTTGCGCACAGTTTCTTCCAGATCATCCGGACGTTGTACTAAAGGCTCACCTGTTACATCGTCCAGACCTTCGCGCTTGGGCGCATTGTGAATTACATGATAAACACGGCCTGATGCTTCATGCACACGGCGCCCGCTGAGGCGTTCTACGATTTCTTCATCAGGCACATCAATTTCAATGACGTAATCAATATGTACGCCTGCATCCAGTAATGCTTCAGCTTGGGGAATAGTGCGCGGAAAACCATCAAACAAAAAGCCGTTGGCACAATCACTGGAACTGATGCGTTCTTTTACCAACGCAATAATAAGATCGTCGGACACCAGGCCACCTGATGCCATAATGTCTTTCGCTTGCAATCCGAGCGATGTGCCAGCCTTTACCGCAGCGCGCAACATATCTCCGGTAGAAATTTGCGGGATGCCGAACTTCTCCATGATCAGCTTTGCCTGTGTCCCCTTACCCGCGCCCGGCGCACCCAAAAGTATGATTCTCATTGCGGATTGCTCCTTAGTATTATGGTCATGCCCGTCGCTTATGAGTCGGCCACTTTCGTCGGCAAACATCAGCAAAATGGGACAAATAAAAAAGGCGTTACGATACACGCCCGGCCCGGCAATCACAATATACCCTGTGACATCCGTCTCATTAAGCAGCTAACTATTTGATTTTTATAATCTTTGTTGTTTTAGCTACGCCCTGGGCAACGAGCGTTGCCAAACGGTAAAACTGATGACTTTGAGCTATAACTTATATGAAGCATCGATCAGCAAGGTGCTTTTGCAGTGTCTCCTTACATGAGGTTGTTATTTATGAAAGTCAGCGGACTGGTTCATCAATGGAACCAAACAGCAAGCGGCAAACTAACACCTAATACTTATACGGTACGTCTGGCCGTTGAAGATGCGGCTAAACTGGCCGCCCTGAGCGAAATGTATCCCAAGCGCACAACTGAACAATTAATTACTGACCTGTTATCCGCAGCGCTCAGTGACCTGGAAGGTGCCATGCCCTACGTCAAGGGCTCGCGTGTCATCAGCGAGGATGAAATGGGTGATCCAATCTACGAAGACTTGGGGCCAACACCGACATTTTTAGCGCTTACCCATAAGCACATGACACGCATTCAGGAGGCTTCCTGACTAAAACTGCTAAGTCCTTGATGTAGAAAGCCTCTATTTATAAAGCCTCTATTTAGAAGCCTCGATGCAGCGCGCACCGGGGCTGATCCTTACTTGCGACTGTCTTATCGACTAGCCGCCCGCTCTCCCTTCCCCATTTTTTCAGCAGCTCGCCAAGTCAGGCTGATAATCGACAACACTATGCACCTGTTCAACACAAAATGATGGTGCCTCAACGTAAATGATCGTGCCGTCTGATTGATCATCTACGGCACTTGGTCCTACAATAATGATGTTTTAACTAATACCCCAAGAATTTTAGGTGAGAGAACTCCATAATCCACAAATAAATAGGATAATACTAAAATGACAAACTCTGTGGAACTCGATGAATTTGATCGCAAGATCCTCCGCGCGCTTCAGGAAAACGCCGATTACTCCATGGCTGACCTGGGCAACCTGATTGGCCTTTCCCACACGCCCTGTTGGCGACGATTAAAGCGGCTGGAATCAGAAGGCGTCATTCGCGGAAAAGTCACCCTGCTTGATGCGGGCATGCTCAACCTGAGTGTTACTGTGCACGCCCAGGTCAACCTCAAAGATCGGACGGAAGCTGCGTTTGCCGCCTTTGAAGCGGCCATTGCGCCCGTAGCGGAAATCACCGAATGCTACGCCACCAGTGGAGACCAGGATTATCTCCTGCAAATTGTGGTGGAGAGCGTTGGGCATTACGAAAGTTTATTGAAGAAAACCCTGCTGCATTTACCCCATGTCGGTTCGATTCATTCCACCTTCGCCTTAAGGCAAGTAAAGTATTCCACTCAATTGCCACTGTAACGCGTAATCATCAGGGCACCCGCGTGCCCTGATGCCGCCCGGTTATTTTCGCAACTGATGCGCCCGCCCCGGGAATTCAACACGGGTCACTTCAATAGCACCGCGCTCCTGTAAGGTTATGTACAGGGTTTTACCATCATCACCACCAAACGCCACATTGGTCGGCTTTTGCCCCTTGAGTTGAATTTCCCGCAGTAACTGCCCCGCTGGCGAGACTACTGCTACAACGCCCGCCCCGTAACGGGCGATATACAAATTACCCTGGCTGTCGCAGCGCATGCCGTCCAACCCATGATCGGCAAATTCAATCAACAAGCGTTTATTGGCCACGCCGCCGTCCGGCAGAATATCGTAGACCCACACCTTGCGCTGCACACTCTCATTGACATAAAGATGTTTTTCATCGGTGCTGACTTCAACACCATTGGTGGTGCCCATATTGGCTTCCAACAAATGCGTGGTGCCATCGCGATCAATTCGCCAGAGTTGGCCTGAATTATCGGCCCATTTGGGATCGCTGGCGTAGAGGGTTCCTGCGGCGCTGATGGCGATGTCGTTAGGCTGGTTCATCGCGGCATTATGGGCGAACACCTTTATTTCACGGGTGGCCATATCAACTCGCAAAATATTGTGGCCAACATAGTCTGCAATATACATATTGCCTGCCTGGTCAAAGCGGATGCCATTACCGGTGCTGCCCGTTGGTAGTTGGACAAACAAGCCTGGGTTACCCAATCCATCATTACCCTTAACCACGCGGCCGACGGTGCCTTCACGGGCAAAATTTACCGCATATAAATGACCATCCGGCCCCACTGCCGGGCCCTCAATACCTTGTGTAAAGATTCCGTCACCCACGTAATCCTGAACAACATATAACGCCTTCTGTTGCGACGGCGCGGATTGACCGACAGTTGCCGTTTCACAAGCCGCCACCACCATCGAAGCGACTGCAATAACCATTGCCTTGGAATATTTTTTTTTCACAGGTTTTACCCCTTATTGGAAGTTCTAATATAGATAGCGATGCACGCAGGGGGAGGATAAATCAAAGCAGGGATAGAAAATAGATGGGCCGTGATTCAGAGGGTGAATCAGGTAATGCAGAGAGATAGCCCTGCTTAAAAGCGCTATATTCAGAAGCCGGAAGGATCAAGCGTCCATTTCGGCAAATGTTTCAGCTTCCTGGTAGATAATTTCTTGCAGGACCTGCTCCTGGGATTTTTCTGTGCAATCAATCGTAATATTCGCAAATTTTTGATACAACGCGCGGCGTTCCTCAAACAGCTCATGGAAACTTTGTCCCGGTCGCCGCGCGATACCGCGCGTTTCATAGTTATGGATGCGTTGCTGCAATACCTCAAGCGGCACATCCAGAAAAATAACCGGGCCGAAGCTGTTGAGATGCTTCATCCCCGCCTCACTGTAAACGGCACTGCCACCGGTAGCAATAATGTGATTGGAGCACTTCACCGATAACAGGATTTCCTCTTCGATGTCACGCAACCGCTGGTATCCATGTTCATGCAAAATATCTTGCAAGGTTTTTCCTTCGCGCAGCTGAATCAGGATATCGGTGTCGATAAAATTCTTGGCGAGCTCCTTGGCGAGCAAAAGTCCAATCGTACTTTTACCCGCACCCGGCATGCCGATCAAGATCAAATTCGTACTGAAGACGTTCACGTCCGACTCCTGCCTGGTCATTTTTACTCGCTACACACGGAAATTACCCAACAACTGCCGCAAACTTGAAGACAATTGATTCAGCCGCTGACTGGCATTAGCGGTTTTGGTGGCGTCTTCCGAGGTGGTCATGGCGAGTTGATTGATCTCCACCAGATTCTTATCGATCTCTGCCGTTACCGTGCTTTGCTCTTCTGCTGCGGTCGCGATCTGGATCGCCATATTGGTGATATTCTGCACTGCAGAGCCGATGCCGGCCAGTGATTCACCGGCTTCACTGGCAGACCCTACCGCCTCGTTGGTCATGGCTGTGCTAGCATTCATCGCTTCTACCGCACGCTGCACACCACTTTGCAATTGACTCAGCATGCCCTGAATATCTTCGGTCGATTTTTGCGTGCGACTCGCCAGCGTACGCACTTCGTCTGCCACGACGGCAAATCCCCGGCCCTGTTCACCGGCGCGGGCTGCTTCGATGGCAGCGTTCAGTGCAAGCAAATTGGTTTGCTCCGCAATACCGCGAATCACGTCGATGACAGAGGTAACATTTTTTGCTTCGCTCTCCAGACGCACCATGATATCAGCGGTTTGACTGATACGGCTTGAAAGCCCCTGTACCCGCTCAACGGCGAGGTGAATACGCTCCTGCCCCTGATCGGTAATCTGGTTGGCGCTCTTGGCATTCTGTGCGGTGTTACCGGTGTTGCGCGCAACTTCCTGGATCGCAACAGTCAGCTCGTTTACTGCAGCCACGACCATGGTGATCGCATGGCATTGTTCATCTGCCGCTTTTTGGCTGCTGCTGGAAACTTCCAGCAGGGTTTCAGCGGAACTGGACACGTTGTCGGTGTTGAGACGTATATCGGTGATCAGGCGTTGCAGCTTTTCCATGAATCGATTGACATGACCAGCCAGTTCACCGAGCTCATCTTCACGATCAATCTTGATGCGGATCGTCAGGTCGCCATCGCCTTCGGCAATATTCTGGATGCGATCACTGATCATTCGCAATGGCTTGGTGACAACCAGCGGTAA
>DATJLH010000238.1:0-11595 GCA_035490615.1 Cellvibrio sp. | reverse complement strand
GTCACATACTCCTCGTTTACGCGCAATATCGAGTCGGTCCAGATTCACGATAACACTGCCATAGTCATGGGCAACGAGGTCGTCGTACCAAGCGGAAAATCGATTGGTGCTGGGACCACGATTCATCGGCGCTACACGAACATCTGGATGAAGCGTGACGGTCAATGGTTGTTGACTGCACGGCATGCGAACGTTATTTGCTCGGAAAGGTGAAAGATTAATAGGAGGGAGCATGAGAGAGACCATTATCCGAAACATTGAAAAGCGGATTAGTTCTTACTCGGATTTCATCACAGCAATTGATTCCGACGATTTAAGTAGAAAAATGGATATTCCAAAGAACAAGTCAGTCGCTGAGCACCTCTGGTGCATAGTGGGATCGCGAGAAAGTTACGCCAGGGCGCTGGCTGCTGGCGAGTGGCAAGGCTTTTCGTGTTCCATGAAAACCTATGATCGTGAGAGTTTCGAGCTTGCGCTGGAGTCGTCTGGTCAAGCACTTATCGCAGCGATAGACGCTCTATCTGATTGGACATCGGAACATGATGGGCTACTCGCGGCTGTTGCAGAACATGAGGTGATGCACGAAGGGCAACTTATTCGCCATATGTACGGATTGGGTCGTGAGCTACCGGCTTCGTGGAGATGGGCTTGAGCCGAGGATATTTGATTTGAACAATAAACTACCGAATCGCATCAAAACCCGTTTGAATTGCGCTAAGCGCTGTTACTGCGAACCTGTCGGCGTCACTCGCCAAATCGTATTGGAAAGATCGTCCGCAATAATCAGTGCACCTCGCGGATCTACCGTGACGCCCACCGGGCGGCCGCGGGTTTTACCGTCGTCGCTGCGAAAGCCGGTAACGAAATCCACCGGCTGGCCGTCGGGGCGGCCGTTGCGAAAGAGCACAAAGACCACCTTATACCCCACCGGATTTTCACGATTCCAGCTACCGTGCATGCCGACGAACACACCATCGGCGAATTCCGCGCCCATGCTGGCTTCGGAAAAGTCGAGACCGAGTGCCGCAACATGCGATCCCAGCGCATAATCAGGTGTGATGGCAGATGCAACTTTTTGTGGGTCCTGTGGGCGCACCCGGTCATCCACATGTTGACCCCAATAACTGTAAGGCCAACCGTAAAATCCGCCTTCCTGAACCGAGGTCAGATAGTCAGGCACCAGGTTCGGTCCTATTTCATCGCGCTCATTCACCACAGCCCACAACTGGCCGGTGCCGGGTTGAATCGTCAACGCGGTGGGATTCCGTAAACCCGTCGCATAAGGTCGATGCGCGCCGGTTTCTGCATTCACTTCCCAGATCATGGCTCGGTCGACTTCTGCAATCATGCCGCGCTCCGTAATATTGCTGTTGGAACCGATACCGACGTAGAGCAGGCGACCATCAGCACTGGCGGTTAAGGCTTTGGTCCAGTGGTGATTGATGCGCGACGGCAGATCGGTGACTTTGGTGGGCGCGCCGCTCGCCTCGGTTTGCCCCTCGCGGTAATCGAAGCGCACCAACGCATCCTGGTTGGCCACGTAGAGGTTGTTATCAACCAATGCCAGGCCGTAGGGCGCATTCAGGTTTTCGGCGAACACTGTGCGTAATTCATAAGTGCCGTCGCCATCAGCGTCGCGCAACAAGGTCAACCGGTCACCACTCTCGACCGAGGTGGTTCCTTTGGATTTGATGTAACCGGCAATGATGTCTTTGGGTTTAAGTGCGGGAGCATTGCCGCCTTTGCCTTCCGCGATCAGGATGTCGCCATTGGGCAAAACCAGCATCTGCCGGGGGACTTTGAGATCGGTGGCAATGGCAGACACGCTGTAACCTTGCGGTACGGTCGGTTGTTGATCGCCCCAAGGGGCAGGCTGGGCAATCGTCATTGCGGGCAACAGCCCACGTTGTGGCTCCGGAAGCTCAGGACTGTTACCGTACTGCGCAGACTCGGGATCATTGCCATTACACGCGCTGAGTAGACCAGCCACGATGACGGAAATAAACAGCCGCTTATTCGACGCGAAATAATTCATCTTGCACCTCCTACACCAAATCTGGCGAAGCCGATCCAGGTGGATGCGCAGGCGAGTAACATCACGACGATCGACAGAATCAAGCCGGTCGGCATCGTTGCCCAGGCGTCTTTGGCGTGGATAAGGGCGTTAAAGAATCCCAGTATCCAGGTCGCCAGCAGGAAAAAAATATAGAGAAAGGCATGGTGGTGACGATGCTCCGCCCGTACCAGATAGATAACGGCAGCCAACAATGCGAAGCCACCAAAAACAAGGCCCCCGGTAATGAACCAGGACGCGAAATTGCTCCACTGAATATGGTAAGTTGATGTATAAGCCAGGTCGCTTAATAAACTCCCCAGAAATAAGGGAACGGTACCTGCGAGCACAACGCCATGGAGCGGATGAAGTCTTCTATGAAGTGGTCGACCATCGTTGACTGTCACAACATTTCTCCTCGTCGGTGCAATGAACGTTAGTGCAATGAATAAGGCTCTCGTGCGAGCCGCCGAGTTAACATTGCTACACGTTTTTACGGGGGTGTGACGTTTTCACAGCGGTCTGGTTCCACCTTCATCATCGCAAATGTGGCATAGCAAACGCATAGCCATGGCGTTAAACCGAAACGGGATCAGGAGGCGATATGAAATTTGATAAATATATGTTTTGCATCTTCATGTGTGTTGCTGCACCTGTACTTTCCAGCGACGATGAAAAAGAAGCCATACAAAAACAATTAGATGAGGCATGTCAGGCTGCGCGGGAAGCTCGGTTGATTCCTCTGCGAGAGCAATACGCACGCGAGTGTGTTGAAAAGGGCCGGGAGCCCGGTTATTGCAAGCGCTTTTACAGCACCTACGGTGACGCGACGCCTACGATGCCGCCCATGTTTCTTGATTTACCTGAATGCGTCCGGGCTTTTGAATATCAAAAAAATCGCTAGGCATAGGGATTCATGAACAGAAAATATTTTTTCAGGCACCTGTCGAAATTCGTGCGCGCTATTCGACTATAAAGTACAGCGCATGAGCCTGTTTATTAACCAATCTGGAGAGAGTACATTATGTCCCGAATGATCTTTATCAA
This sequence comes from Cellvibrio sp., assembly GCA_035490615.1. Classification (GTDB taxonomy): domain Bacteria; phylum Pseudomonadota; class Gammaproteobacteria; order Pseudomonadales; family Cellvibrionaceae; genus Cellvibrio. Next base: position 8,495 of record DATJLH010000238.1, on the reverse strand, counting down.
CTTGCCCGTTACGGACCTTAAAGCGTCTATGGCTTTTTATACCGCGCTGGGCTTTGAGAACAACCCGCAGTTTACCGACGATACCGCCGCCTGCATGGTCTGGAGTGAAGCGATTCATGTGATGTTACTGACCCACGATAAGTGGCGTACGTTTACCCAGCGCCCGATTCCACCCAAAACCTCCAGCGAGGTGATGATCGCCCTGGCCCTCGACAGCCGCGAAGCGGTGGATGCCATGAACAAAACGGCCGCAGAACATGGCGGCACAGCGGATATCAATCCGGTTCAGGATCTTGGTTTTATGTACAACCGGAATCTGGCAGACCTTGATGGCCACGTGTGGGAAGCTTTCTGGATGGATATGGCTGCGTTTCCGGGAGCAGAGCAGGCGGGTTAATAGTGGCTTGCCAGTCGAATGCCCCTTCGGGGGCTTTATGTTAAAAACAATAGAAGGAATTATTCTGTGTGTCGGATTAGCGTTTTATGTTTAATGGTCTTCATGACCTGTTCTTCCGCGAATGCAGCACCGCCACCCATTCGGGAAGCCATCATTCCGGATTATGATTACTCCCAAACCCGTTCAATAGTCCTTTACGGTGAAGGCGATTACGTTTATCTGAGTAATCCCTTCGAACATGCCGCACCCAGCATGGGCGCACGTGTGTATGAAATCTTGCTGCCCTATGTCCCACACCTGCAAGCGCTCGCTATACCAAATAAACCAACCCACGTACTGGATTTGATGATGAAAGACAGTATGGGGCGGTGGCGTTTGGGGCAGCGTTTGTATATAGGAAATGCCTGGATAGCAGATGGAAAATCAGTTGCCGTGATGGAGCCTGCTGATTATCAGCTATTGAGCGAGCTGTTAACCAAGCGTTATAAATTGGGAACCCGCTATGAGATAGATCAGGCGAAAACCGTGAAGCGAGTGCAAAAGAATTTGCGTCCGGATGATTGGCTTGCGCAGGATCTGTCTGCACATGAGGCCATTCGGCGTATGCTATCCAATGCTTATATCGAATAGCGATAAATTCTATTAGCGGGAGTCTTGCTTCCGGGTTTCTTATTAATGCACCTGTCGTGGCGACGCTAAAAAAATCTGCGTGAGTTGCCACTAGTTCTAATGATAATTAATATATCTTTTCATTGTTTTATTGAGAAATAGTCGTCAGATCAGCCCGATTTTTGATGCATATCAATTTGAATCGTGGTAGCTGCGCTTATAGTGCAGGCACAGAAACGTGTTGGGGCCTTTGGCTCCGCGTGCATCTGTATCCTCTCTGGTATTTGGATCTCGGTGAGCGGTTACTTTAAACCTTTTGCAATAAGGATTAAAAATGCGCTTAGCTATTCGATATTTCCCTCGTCTCCAATTGCTTTCCTCCTGGATTGTTTTCCATCTATTTTGCCGATGATATGTGGCTGCTTTTATTATAAATTCAAATTTTTATAATCTCATCAGAATATATAAAGAAGCGACATTTATGCCACATAACCTGATAAGTCTGGTTGCTACGGGAATGAACTCCAACCAAATTGCTGAGATTGCTGCTGAGGCATGGCAGGAAATCGATGGTGTTTTATCGCCCATCATTGGTCGCGAAGGTATGGCTATGCTATACAAGCGCGCGCTTCATTTGATTCGTGATGAATACCCTTGGTTAATGGCTGCTCACGAAGGGGAGAATGCCTTTGCTGATTTTGCAGCGTTGAAAACGGCATTGAGCGAAAGAACCAAGGTAGAGGCAAGCGCCGCAAGTCTGGCCTTATACCAACGGTTTTATAAAACTCTGGTAAACCTGATTGGCGAGCCACTCACTGATCGTCTCTTCAAATCTATTCCGGATAATGCGTTACAGCGTGAAGCAAAACAGAACGATTCGTTATGAAGGCTGGTGGTAAATACTGTTTAGCGATCGTCAACTCTCTCCAGCCCAAGCTTTCATAACTCAGGAATTACGACGATGACGGATTATGACTATAAACTGGGATCTGCGACTCGTGAAGTTGCCATACTCGAGGGGCAGGCAAACAGGTTACGTGCAGAGCTGATAAAGTTAAGACGTGATGTCGCGCTGGCAAACCGGGAGCTGGCGAGCGCCAAACGGGATCTTGTAAGCGCGCAATTGGAGTTGGCCCCTGCACGTCGGGAATTGGCCAGAATAGAGGAAGAATCGTTTAAATTCCTGAGTAAACAGGCCTGGGTACACGCTGCGGAATTACGTGAAGCCAATGAGCAACTGGTGCTCGCCGCACTGCGCGCCGAAAATTCCGCTGAAGCCGCCCTGAGTCATTTAAATGAAGTAACCCAGGCAAGTCAGCGCGATGTCCTGACGGGAACACCCAATCGCGCGCTGATGCTTGATCGCTTAAACAGCGCGCTTGCGTTGGCGCGCCGGAATGATACGCACATCGCATTGTTATTTCTGGATCTGGATTATTTCAAGCAAATTAATGATTCGCTCGGGCACTGTGTTGGTGATGACGTTTTACGTTCAGTGGCTCGACGCCTTGAGGCGGTGGTTCGCGATTCTGATACCGTTAGTCGTCACAGTGGTGATGAATTTTTAATTCTGTTAACCGAAGTATCCCATGCATCTGATGCCGCATTGATTGCCGAAAAAATGTTGAGTGTATTGAGTGCAGCCAGTCAGGTGGGTGATCATGTTCTCTATTTATCGGCTAGCATCGGCATTGCAATTTATCCTGAAGACGGTGTGGATGCGCAGACCCTGATTGAAAAAGCGGACGCTGCCATGTATTCGGCTAAACGGACCAGGCGGAATAGTTTTGCCTTTTGTCATGACCAGCTTGATAAACCATTCTGCGCCATCCATCCATCGAAAAAACATGTGCGAGACAGTAGCTTTAATCTTGAGGGGGAGTCCCTGGAGTATTTACGTGCGGCGAATACGCAACTGGTTATTGCGGCTTTAACTGCACAGGACCTGGAAATAAAGGCGCGCACGGCCTATGAGAAACAACTTAATATCATGGCCACCATCGCCCATGAATTACGTAATCCGTTAAACCCTATCCGCACGGCTGCCAGCATGCTACATCATGCGCGTACCGATGAACCTGTCCACTTACGTTTACAAGGCATCATTGAGCGACAGGTGGCACATATGGCGCGCCTGGTTGACGATCTTCTTGATGGCTCGCGGATGACCACCGGAAAACTTCACCTTGAACTTAAAAAACTCGAGCTGATTGATGTGCTTGATGCCGCACTCGATTGTTGTCGTCCTGCTATTGATAGCAGGCGTCAGTTGTTGACGTTCAGGCGCCTGACGAATTCAGTGTGTATCCAGGGCGACCTGATGCGTCTCATCCAGGTGTTTAGCAATTTGCTGGACAACGCCTCAAAATATACGCCGGAGGGAGGGCAGATCGGTATCACTGTTGATATCAAGCCTTCAGAAGTAACTGTTACCATTTCTGATAATGGCATCGGCATTACTGAAGCGGCCTTGCCGCATATTTTCGACCTGTTTGTACAAGACACGTATGGGTTGGTGCATAACAATACCGGGTTAGGGATTGGGCTCGCGGTAGTACGTAATCTGGTTGAGGCCCATCAAGGTACCGTCAATGTGCGAAGTGGCGGCGCTGATTGCGGCAGCGAGTTCATTGTGACCTTACCTATTGGGTAACCGATATTTATTGCACATTTTATGGCGGCTGTACGCAATTTATTGTTTCAGTAATTGTTGATACAGCGTTACGTAATCCTCCGCGCTCCGCTGCCAACTTAAATCTTTACTCATTCCATTATTCTGCAACATCCGCCAGATTTTTTTATCCTGAAACGCTGTTAGCGCGCGCTGGATGGCGCTGTAGAGTCCATGGGCGGTGTATTGATAGAACATAAAACCGTTGGCGTCAGTGTGCGATGGCTCGGCGAAGTCGATAACGCTATCGCGTAAACCGCCCACCGCGTGGACGACGGGCAGGGTGCCGTAGCGCAGGCTGTAAAGTTGATTCAAGCCACAGGGCTCGTAGGCCGATGGCATCAGAAAAATGTCGGCGCCCGCCTCGATCTGGTGAGCAAGGGATTCGTTGTAGCCTATGGTTACCGACAACTGCTGAGGGTATTGTTGCGCAAGTTGGAGCAGCTGTTGCTCGTAATCTTTCATGCCGCTACCGAGGATAATACACTGGCAACCTTCCGTTAACAGTTGCGATAAATTATCCAGAATCAGGTCGATACCTTTTTGATCCACCAGCCGGCCGATAAAACCCAGCAGCGGCTTTTCGGACACCGCCAAACCATTGCGCTCCTGTAACGCTGTTTTATTTTTTTGTTTATGGTTGAGCGTGCGACGGTTGTACGTCTGTGCGATGTGCTTGTCCGTACCCGGATTCCACTCGTCCGCATCAATGCCGTTTAAAATACCGGACAACACCGCTTGCCGGTAGCGAAGCAAACCATCCAGACCATTACCCGCTTCCGGCGTTTGTATTTCCTGCGCGTAGCTTGGGCTGACCGTTGTAATGCGATCAGCATACACAAGACCACCTTTCATAAACGAAAACTGCCCGTAAAATTCCAGGCGTTCCATGTGCCACAACTCGTGGGGCAAGCCCAGGCTGGCAAACGTATCCCAAGAAAACAACCCGCGATAAGCCAGGTTATGAATCGTAAAAACCGTCGCCGGGCGCGCACTATCCTGCGCCAGCAGAGCAGGGACCATACCGGTTTGCCAATCGTTACAATGCACCACATCCACCGGCCAATCCAGCCCCGCCTGATTCAACGCAACCAACCGTGCAACCTTGGCAAACAATAAAAACCGCTGCGCATTATCCGGCCAATCAAAACCATCCGGCCCACAATACGGATTACCCTCCCGCTCAGAAAACCCCGGCGCATCCACCAACCACACCAACACCCGCATACCCGGCAACAACGTCTTCCACAGCGTTACAGACTCCCCATCCACATCAAGCACCGCAACTTTTTTCACATCACCAGCCGCCGCTTTCATCACCGACGCATAACCCGGCAACAAAATCCGCACGTTATGTTTTAACTTCATCAACGCCCGTGGCAGACTCGCCGCCACATCAGCGAGACCACCGGTTTTAATTAAAGGGAAGGCTTCGCTGGTGGCAAATAAAATATTGCTCATCGTTTAGATTGATCCCAAGAAAGATGCCACAAGATAAAAATTAAAAATTGACATTACGATAATGTGAGTTTGGCGTTAGGCCCAGGGTTTCGAAACCCTCAATTCAGGGATGAATTGAGGGAGCTACAAGGACGTATTTATGCGTTTTCGAAACCCTGGGCCTAATGACAAACGGATTTCGAAGCACAATCCCCTTGACGCTAATCTTAAGGTTCCACCCGCAACACCAACGCCCCCAACGGCGGCAACCTGATCTCAATCGACTGCTGCTGCCCCATCCACGGCACCGGCGACGAATAAATCGGGCTACCATTCCCCATATTACTCCCCGCATAAAACTCAGAATCCGAATTCATCAACTCGCGGTACCCACCCGCCACCGGCACACCAATACGATAATGCTCCCGCGGTGTCGGCGTAAAATTGAGCACCACAACCGTCATCTCATCGCCACCCCTGCGAATATAACTGATAACCGATTGCTCACTATCATGGCAATCAATCCACTCGAAACCATCGTGTTGAAAACTGCGTTCATAAAGCGACGGCGACGCGGTGTAAAGGTGATTAAGATCCTTCACCAGGTTCAGCAAACCTTGATGGAAATGCCCATCCTGTAAATGCCAATCCAATTGTTTCCAGTGGGCCCACTCGCTCCACTGGCCAAACTCGCTGCCCATAAATAATAATTTGCTACCGGGGTAGGTGTACATGTAGGTGTAGAGCAAGCGCAGGTTTGCAAATTTCTGCCAATCGTCGCCGGGCATTTTATTGATCATGCTGCCTTTGCCGTGTACCACTTCATCGTGGGAAAACGGCAGCAAAAAGTTTTCAGTGAAGGCATACATCATGCCGAAGGTTAATTGGTCGTGGTGGTATTTGCGGAAGATCGGATCTTTGGACATGTACTCCAGCGTGTCGTGCATCCAACCCATGTTCCATTTCATAGAGAAGCCCAGGCCGCCCACCCAGGTAGGACGAGTGACCTGCGGCCAGGCAGTGGATTCTTCAGCAATCACAATGGCACCGGGGTGCTGGCCATGGCAGAGCACGTTAAGCTCGCTTAAAAAGCTCATGGCTTCCAGGTTTTCGTTACCGCCGTATTTGTTGGGAATCCACTCGCCGTCTTTGCGTGAATAATCCAGGTGCAACATGGCGGCCACTGCATCCACGCGCAGGCCATCTATATGAAACTCTTTCAGCCAGTAGAGCGCGTTGGCCAATAAAAAATTGCGCACTTCATTGCGGCTGAAGTTGTAAATCAAGGTGCCCCAATCCGGGTGTTCGCCCATGCGGGGATCGGCGTGTTCATAAAGGGCGGTGCCGTCAAACTGGGCGAGGGCGTGGCCATCTTTCGGGAAGTGTGCCGGCACCCAATCGAGGATCAGGCCAAGGCCATGGCGATGCAGGTGATCGACAAAATAGCGGAAGTCATCCGGTGTGCCGAAGCGGCTGGTGGGCGCGTAGTAGCCGGTTGTCTGGTAGCCCCAGGAATCATCCAGCGGGTGTTCGGTCAGCGGCAGCACTTCAATATGGGTGAAGCCCAGCGGTTTGACGTACTCCACTAACTGATGGGCCAGGTCGCGATAGTTGAGGAACTCGCCATTGGCACCGCGTCGCCATGAACCCAGGTGAACTTCGTAGACCGAGAGCGGTGCGTGTTGCCAGTTCCATTGCGCGCGTTGTTCCAGCCACTGACTGTCCTGCCATTGGTGTTGTGAGGGCGGCGTGACGATGGAGGAGGTCTTGGGGCGGTGTTCAAACATCTGCCCGTAAGGGTCGGTCTTCAAGAAGACTTTGCCGGAGGCGCGATTGCGTATTTCAAACTTGTACAGGTCGCCGCCGCTGAGCCCCGGAATAAACAATTCCCAGATGCCGCTGCCACCGCGCACTCGCATGGGGTGCTGGCGACCGTCCCATGCATTGAAATCACCCACCACGCTGACGCGCTCGGCGTTGGGTGCCCAGGTTGCAAACAAAACCCCGCTGACGCCATCAACCTGGTGCAGGTGCGCACCGAGCTTGTGGTAGATGCTCCAATTCTGACCTTCTCCGAACAGGTGTAAATCAAAATCGCTCACTTGTGGTGCAAAGCTGTAAGGATCGTACTCCCGATGCAATTGATCGTACCTGTCGCGCCATTCCACCTCGTAATGCGCGTCTATGTTGGCTGCCGCACCGTACCATTCAAAAAAATCAGTACCCTCAACACGGCTCATGGTGACTGGTTTACCCTGAACAACCAAACTTGCCGCGCGGGCGCCGGGCAGGAAGCAGCGCACGCAGGTGTCGGGCGTGGTGGGATCATCGGTTTCATGGCGGGCGGGATGGGTCGCCTCGTGTTTGCCAAGGACTTCAAAAGGATCGTGATGCCGGGCGTTGATAATGCGTAGCATCGCATCGGAAATTGCGTCGGAAATAGGATGTCCTTGTTGCAAATTCACCATTGAGGGTATTCCTGTTGTCATAAAAAATTCACTTATTAGGCGTTACTGTAACGGAATTGTGTAGTTTTTGCTGAACGCATTTCTGTTTGTTGAGCGATAAGAAAATTAAATCATGCGACAGCATCCCCTGCAAAAGCGGAAGAACTCATGAGGCGTTGATAAAAACTCATGAAGCGTTGATGAAAAAAGTTACACAGGATGCCTATCAGTTTTGTTACACCGATTAGTGCGCCATTATTTTCATCACAAGGTGGCTATAGCAGGTTCGGTGCCATTCTTGTGGCTACACTGGTTATTCCACCGTTCGGGATCTAACGTAAAGCATGTTTAAAAAGCTGCTTGATATAAATCAATCGGGTGGTTTATTACCGGGTTTAAAATGAATTTCAGCCTTGGCATTGATATTGCTCCACACACTGTGACGATGTTTTGCCGCAACAGAATCTTTTTGGGTTTTATCAGGTTCTATTGGTCAGTTGGAATATTTGAAAGAAATTTTTCTATTCAACAGTAAGGGAGTTTTAATGGCTATTCACCAGACCTCTGGCCGTTTTGTTAGTCGCCTCACGCGCGAAACCTTGGCAATCATTCTCGCCGGCGGGCGTGGATCTCGATTGCATCAATTGACCAACTGGCGTGCTAAGCCCGCCGTGCATTTCGGCGGCAAGTTCCGCATCATTGATTTCCCGTTATCCAATTGCGTTAACTCCGGTATTCGCCGCATCAGTGTATTAACGCAATACAAATCCCACTCTCTTGATCGTCACATTCAGCGCGGCTGGGGTTTTCTCGGTGGTGAACTGGGGGAGTTTGTTGAGCTGCTGCCGGCGCAACAGCGTCTGGAAACATCCTGGTACGCAGGCACCGCCGATGCGGTGTTGCAAAACCTGGATATTATCCGCCGCCATAA
>DATJLH010000237.1:0-3973 GCA_035490615.1 Cellvibrio sp. | reverse complement strand
TCCCCGGGATATCCAGGTCGCCCGCGGCCACCAGCTGGTATCAAAAGCGGCGGCCATGCTGCGCCAGCACGCCGGACAAAGAGCGATCCGTCATTAAAAGCGGGTCGCTTTGTGAAAATAAGTAATTAATGCGCCACCCTGGATATTAGTAACTATACTGATGGTCACCCGTCGGAACCCTGAGCAACCCTTACGTGAATACAACGAGAAGCTGGAGTTAGTCGACCCATGAGTCAAATGCGACCCGTACAAGTCATCGCGGTATCCGGCGGAAAGGGCGGGGTGGGCAAGAGCAACATCTCCGTCAATCTGGGTATCGCTCTGGCTGAGTTGCGCCGTCGGGTGGTATTGCTGGATGCGGATTTGGGGCTTGCCAATGTCGATGTATTGCTCGGCCTGAAAGCCACCCACACGCTGGCCGATGTGCTGGCGGGTACCCACAGTCTGCGCGATGTGCTGGTGAACGGGCCCCAGGGGCTCAAAATTGTGCCCGCTTCATCGGGCGTGCAGCACATGGCCTCACTCAGCTCCCGTGAACATGCCGGGTTAATCAATGCCTTTAATGAATTAAGTGATCAGGTCGATGTGTTAGTGATTGATACCGCCGCCGGCATCTCTGATACCGTCGTCAGTTTCGTGCGGGCCGCCAATGAAGTGCTGATTGTGGTGTGCGACGAGCCTTCCTCTATTACCGACGCCTACGCACTGATCAAGCTGCTCAATAAAGAATATGGCATGCAACGTTTCCGGGTTGTCGCCAATATGACACGCACACCCCAGGAAGGCAGCCACATGTTTACTAAACTCAATACCGTGTGTGAAAAATTTCTGGATGTGACCCTGCAATACCTGGGGCACGTTCCCTTTGATGAAAATGTACGCAAAGCGGTACAGAAACAAAAAGCCCTGCTGGAATTTGCCCCGACCAGCAAAGCCGCGCTTGCGATTCGCAGTTTGGCCAAGGCGGTGGACCAATGGCCGTTGCCCAGTGCACCCACCGGGCGCCTGGAATTTTTTGTTGAACGTTTGCTGCTTGCCGCCAACGCTCGCAGTGCGTAATGCGGGCTGGTAGTCACCGAAGGTAATCAGTATGGCCGCAGTCGATGGATTAGCCATGTACGATAAAACGAAGCAACACGCTAATCAGATTTGTGTTGAAGATTATGCGCCCCTGGTCAAACGAATTGCTTATCACATGATGGTGCGCATGCCGGCCTGTGTGCAAGTCGACGATCTGATCCAGGCCGGCATGATCGGTTTGCTGGAAGCGGCACAAAAATATGATGCTTCGCGCGGTGCAAGTTTTGAAACCTATGCGGGTATTCGTATTCGTGGCGCGATTGTCGATGAGATGCGCCGGGGCGATTGGGCGCCGCGTTCGGTACACCGTAATTCCCGTCTTATTGCCCAGGCGATACGCACGGTTGAAGCGCGCACCGGTCGCGATGCGCGCGATACTGAAGTGGCGGATGAACTGGGTATTCCTGTCGAAGAGTATTTCGCCATGCTGCAAGACTCCAGTTGCAGCCGCCTGTTCAGTTACGAAGAAACCTTTGGTGAAGAAGACAGCAATATTGATGCGAGCGAATCCAGCAGTGCGTTCGCCAGTCCCCTTGAAGGTATCCAGCGCGACGCGCTAAAGCGTTCGCTCGCCCAGGCGATAACCCAACTGCCTGAGCGCGAACGTCTGGTGCTGGCGTTGTACTACGACGAAGAATTGAATTTAAAAGAAATCGGGCAGGTGCTCGGTGTGAGCGAATCGCGCATCAGCCAGATCCACAGCCAGGCAGCCCTGCGCTTGCGTGCACGCATGGCCGAGTGGCGCAGCAATGATTGACCGGCCGATATTTTGCCGGTACTTTGGCGCGCCGCCGCAGAAAACCGGAGAAAAACTGGCTACTGCAATAACAGCGACTAGACTAAAAGTAAATGAAATTCCCGCCATGGGTAGACGGAGGTTGCATTGGATAAGAACATGAAAATCCTGATAGTCGATGATTTTTCGACCATGCGACGGATTATCAAAAATCTGCTCAGAGATCTGGGGTTTTCCAACACCCATGAAGCTGATGATGGGGTTACCGCACTGCCGATGTTGAGGAGTGGCGATTTCGATTTCCTGGTTACCGACTGGAATATGCCGGGTATGACCGGTATCGATTTGCTGCGCGCCGTGCGGGCGGATGAAAAACTGTCAGCCTTGCCGGTACTGATGGTGACAGCCGAGGCCAAGCGTGACCAGATCATTGAGGCGGCCCAGGCTGGCGTCAATGGTTATGTGGTCAAACCGTTTACGGCCCAGGCGCTGAAAGAAAAAATCGAAAAAATCTTCGAGCGTGTCGGCTAATTGACACAACGCAACAGGATTCGAATGACAATGCGAAATAGACAATAAGGCGTTGTGATGGCTTCAGAGATTCAGCTGCACCAAAATGAAGAATTCATTTCTGAGTTGAAAGAGTGCGCGAAATTATTGACCGAAAAATTGCAAGGTAATCAGTTTGAAGATGCCTCGCAATTAATTCACGCCATGCTTGAGTCCCGTGATCGACACATCTTCCAATCCGTCGGTCACCTAACCCGCGCACTGCACAACGCCATCGTGAATTTTCATGTGGATGCGGACCTGACCAAAGAGCCGCCCAAGGTGGAGTCTTCGGAGATTCGCGACGCGTCCAACCGGTTGAATTACGTTATTGAACTGACCCAAAAAGCCGCTGAAAAAACCATGGACATGGTGGACGAAGCGGCGCCGATTGCGATGAACCTCGGTCAGGAAGCCAGCGTGTTGCGCGATCAGTGGGCGCGCTTGAAACGCCGCGAGATGACACCGGACGAATTCCGAGTTCTCTATGGGCGAATGGATGATTTCCTTGCCCAGATGGCTACCGGTACTGAACAACTGGGGCGTAATTTACAGGAAATTATTCTTGAACAAGGCTTTCAGGATCTGACCGGGCAAGTATTAAAACGCGTAATCGGTTTGATCAATGAAGTAGAACAGGATTTGGTTAGCCTGGTGCGTATTGCCGGGCAAGTGGAAGAAATTACCGGCTTGGCTACCGGTGCCGATAAGTCCGAGCAGGAAGCCTTGATCCAAAAACGCAAAGTAGAAGCAGAAGGTCCGCAAATTAATCCCAGCGAGCGGGCGGATGTGGTTTCCGGACAAGATGAAGTCGATGATTTACTGTCGAGTCTGGGTTTTTAACTTGGGGTGTGCAACTCAAGTTGCAGAGGGTTGATGAATGAGTTTTGGTGACGACGAGGACATTCTTCAGGACTTCCTGGTGGAAGCCGGCGAGATTTTGGAGCGCCTCTCGCAACAATTGGTCGACCTGGAACAACGCCCGGACGATAACAATTTATTGAACGCGATCTTCCGCGGTTTCCATACCGTTAAGGGCGGTGCGGGCTTTTTGCAATTAGCCCCTATGGTGGATTGCTGCCACGTAACCGAAAACCTGTTTGACATCCTGCGCAATGGCAAACGCACCGTCACGCCAGAATTGATGGACGTGGTATTGCAAGCCCTGGATGCGGTAAACCAGCAATTTGAACTCGTGTCCCAACGCGAAGAATTGCCCCCGGTCGATCCAGCTTTGATCTCTGCTTTGGAACGCCTGGTTTCCTGCGAGGATCTTGCCGAAGCAGAGGCGTCCGCCGACCCGGCAGAAGTCGATACCGCCGCGCAAGGTGATATTACCGACGAAGAATTTGAAGAACTGCTTAATGCCATCGCAGACGATAATCCGGCCGCTAAAAGTACGCCGGCTGCATCGGCATCGGATGACATCTCCGAAGATGAATTTGAAGCCTTACTTGATCAACTGCACGGCAAAGGTAAAGGCCCAGCGGGTAACAATTTGCCCACAGCGGCGGCTGCCACTAAACCCGCCGCGACAACTACGGGCGGCGACGATATTACTGACGATGAATTCGAAGCCTTGCTCGACCAACTGCACGGTAAAGGCAA
>DATJLH010000236.1:0-21987 GCA_035490615.1 Cellvibrio sp. | reverse complement strand
CGAATGTTTTCCGGTAACGCGTTGGGTAAAGCACTTAATAAGCCAAACAAAATAATCAGGCTGTACACCACAGCCCGTGAAGCTAAGGTTTTCATGGGTAATCCTCAACGGGGCCTTCGCAACGCGAAAGCAAACAAATGTTATGTTTTATTCAGAGGGACTACACCAAGGGTGGTGCGCGCGGGATGCGAGGCTGTTGGACAACCGAACTCAGTGAAGGATGGAATTCCGGTAAAGCAGGCAGACGGTAAACGAGATTGGCCACCGCATGGTGCGGCAGTTCAACCAGCAACAAGCCCCAGGGTTGCGGGCCGTCTTCATCCTTTTGCGTGGAATTGGGACGCTTGGCCAGCTCGATGTGTTGGTTGTAGGCCAGCGGGACATCAAGGGTGGCAACAACATTGGCATGGCCGGACTGTTCATCCACAGCTGCCGGATATTGGCTGTTAGCTGTTAAACCAAAACCACACACCAACAACAATGCCAGCGACCACCGCCACAGGGGGATGGAAAGTCTGGAATGAAGTGAGGCGTTTTGCATTTACGGACAACCGACGAAGGCGATGCCCAATAGAGTGGGGTTGAACAGCGGAATAGTCAATGGTGCAACAAAAATAAAGCGATAGAACATGAGCGCTTCATGCTCTATCGCTTTACCGGGAAGTGAAGCCTATCAATATTTAATGGTGCAACCATATGGACGGGTTGCCGGAGTACTGATTTCTTTGCCGGCCAAGGCCTCATCCAACGCAGCGGCTACATAGTTTTTGGAATCCGGAATCACCGCCGGATTAGCCGAATCGTTATCGTCTATCGCACCGGCATACACCAACACACCCTCCGGATTAATGATGTACATATGCGGCGTGGTTTTCGCATCATACGCCTTACCCATCGTACCGCTCGGGTCCAACAAGAACGGCGCACTCGCCGCCAGGTTATGCGCCTTACCCACCTCCAGCGCCTCCGCCGGCTCGTGATAACCCTGCTTACCCTTGGCAGACGAAATGATGGTCAACCACTTCACATCCTGCGCGGTATATTTCTCTTGCAACGACTGCATATTGTTACTGCCGTAATGCTTCCTTACATAAGGACAATCTTTATTAAACCACTCCAACACCAACCACTCGCCCTTATAATCCGCGAGCGTATGCGTCTTACCCGCCGCATCCTTCACACTAAAATCCGGCGCCGGCTTACCCGGCACCGCACTCGCACTGACAAGCGCCGACAACAACACCAACGACGCGGCAAAACCACCCAGCAATACTTTTAACGTTTTCATACTAAGCCTCCGTTTCATTAACAAAAAAATATTCTTTGCACCCTCTCGCAGAATCGCACAGAGGCTGATCTCCCCCGGTACTTCTGAAACCCTCACGTCACGGACGACGTGAGGGAGCTACACGGACGTATCCACCGCGTTTTCAGAAGTACCGGGGGAGATCAGCCGGTCTAGCTTTTGGAAAACAATTCCCGAATCAAATCCAACGTCAAAATCTGCGGCAACACCTCCTGCCCACCACCCGCTGGATAAAACACATACACCGGCACCGAATTTCGATTTAACGCCGCCAACGCCTCCGTAATATTCTCATCGTAACGCGTCCAATCCGCACGAATGCGCAACACATCATGCTGCTCAAACAACGCACTCGCCTCATCCGTATCCAACACCAGTTTTTTATTCACCTGGCAGGTAATACACCAGGCCGCCGTATAATCAATAAACACCGCCTGCCCACTCTGCCTCGCCGCCGCAATTTTTTGCGCATCAAAGGATTGCCACGCACTGTCAGACGCTGTCGGTAATGCCGCCGTTTCCGCATGCTGCAATTGCTTGACCGCCACCACCATCGCCAACAACACCATGGCACCGGCACCCACTTTCACAATGGACCGATCAGACCGAAGCAACCAGATCACCATCGATACTACCAACAGCAAACCCGTTCCGATTAACCAGCCATCGTCGCCAACCAAGTGCCCCAACACCCACAACAACCAGATCACCGTCGCAAATAACGGAAAAGCTAAAAACTGGCGCAGGGTTTCCATCCAGGGGCCGGGTTTAGGCAACAAGGCAGATAACCTCGGGCTGATGGCCAACAACAAAAACGGTGCAGCCAAACCGGCACCCAACCCCAGGAAAATAGCCATGGCTTGCGGCGCCGGTAACACAGCAGACGCACCTAGCGCAGCGCCCATAAACGGACCGGTACAAGGCGCCGCGACAAATACCGCCAACACACCCGTCGCAAATGACGAGCGGCTGTTCGCTTTACCCGCCAGATTCATCAACGAATGGCCGAATTCAAACGCGCCGATAAAACTTAATGCCATCAACCAGAACAATAATGCCAGGGCGATAACCACCACTGGCGATTGCAATTGAAAGCCCCAACCGATGGCTGAGCCACCCGCACGCAAGGCTAAAAAAATTCCACCCAATACAGCAAAGGTGGCCAACACCCCGGCGGTATACATAAACCCTTCACGCACGCGATGTGCCGCAGCACCCTGCCCTGATGTTTGAATCAAGCTAAACAATTTAATCGACAGTACCGGGAATACGCAGGGCATCAAATTCAGGATGACACCACCGGCAAACGCGAGTAGTAACAACACCATTAATGGCTGTGTGTCGGGCGGCACGATGGAGGCGGCGGAAACAGGCTGCGCTGAAAAATCCCAGGCTTTATCACCTGCCACCACAATAAAATCGGTTTGCGCCGGCGTTGCCACACCCGGCATGGTCGTAAAACGCAATTGATAACCGTCGGCGATTTCCGTCACGTCCGGTTTGGCTGCCGATACAATATTGCCATCCACTGGATAGGCCGTTGGCGCTTCCTGCATTTTTGGTCCGCGTAATGTCATCACTAATTGCGCGGTATCTGCATGGAAGACCAGTGAATCCATCTGCCAGGGTGCCTCTTGCGGCGGTTGCGGCAAGCGCGCCTGGAATTGCGCGATAATCCCGGCATCCGCCGCTGACCATTGGTCTTGCTCACCGGCGATAGGCCGCTCCAGTGTCATAGTGGCAAAACCGGGGATGCAGTCTTCTTTACACACCAGCCATTCGAGATCAGCAGTCAGGGTTACATTATTGTTCGCGTTGGCAATCAGCTGCGCAGGAAATAAATAAGCAACATTGCCTTCGTAACCCATGTTGGTGAGATGGGCAATAGGCAAGCGTTTGGGCAAAGGCCATTGTGCATCACCCACCGCCAGTTGATCGCTGGTAAACGCAAAACGCGGCGCCGCACCGGAATCACCCGCATTTTGCCAATACACATGCCATTCCGGATCAACCTCAAAATAGAGCCCGATGGTTTTTTCCTGAGGATTTTCCGCAAACTGTTCCGGCACCAGCCAACGAATGCGCACATGATCCGCTTCAATGAATTCATCGGCCCGCGTCGGTGTGGAAAAAAGTGAGAGAGCGACCACAACCGTGATCACCAATAGGATAAAGCGCCCAGCGAAATTACCTTGACTGCCCCGTTGCATTAAACCGGTTCTCATTATGCATTTTGGAATGTAAAGCAGGGAAACAAACAGCTGCGACTGCGCTACTCGATCTTAAGCGTTAGAGAAACAAACACAAGTTATGTAACACCGGTTTATGCAAAGAAGTGTTAAACCGGCGACTATTGCCGCGTGGTTAACGAATTCAGCAGCTTCATACGGACCTTGCGACGCATATTCCGTTGCAAATTATGCAGCAACGACATGTACACATTTTTATGGCGATTCAATGACAGAAAAAATTCCGTCGCACCCTGGCATACAGGGCGAATATTGCCCGCGCTGTCCTGCAATACCTTAGGCAAGTGGCGCTGGGCAGAGTCAACAATCATCAACCGATGATTGTCATCACGCAACCAGTCGGCCAGCATCCTGTTGATCGCCGGAATTTCCAGGCGGCTACCGATCACAATCAGTTCTTCCACCTCCGCCAATACCTGCTGCATCAACGAATACGGCGCGGGATTGAATTGCGGCATATTGTCTTGCAGATGTTGATAACCGGCCATCAGGCTGCGCTCCAGTGCATGTAATTTTCCCTCGGCATCCTGATACAAACTGCGGTTGGTCACCAGCCCATCCTGCTTGATCGTAAGCGCTTGATTAACCTGATTGATAAATACCAGATCGGCAAGGTAATCATCCAGATGCTGTGGATCGGGCTTTACTTTTAAGCGCTGGCGCCCGTCGTCGGTAAAAAAACTGTCCAGCCCGCCGTGGAGTTTTACCAGATTAATGCCGTATTCACCGTCGGCAAAAAAATCCGGTGTGTGTTCTGGATGGTTGGGCTGGCTTTCAAAGGTTATTGTGCGCGTGGACGCGCCATCACCCATCGTGAGCGTTTGCGTATGTTGCAGGCCACTCTTCAACGGAATCTTCCACTGCGCTGCCAATAATTCCACCACCACATCCTGGTTGGTGGAAAAAATCCACAGTGGCCGATTGAGTTCCAACAAACTTTTTAGCCCTTCATAATCTTTTAATACCACCGAGGCAAAACGAAAATTTTTTGCCTGGCGCTCCAATAAAAAGGCATACACCGTTTGTGCAAAAAAAATGTACGCCTGCCGATAGTCGCGCTGTAAAAAATCGTAGTCGGCGGTTTGGCTTTTGCGGGCCAGGGCTTCGAGAATCTGCTCGTAATGGCGATCCTCATCGGCTATCCATTCATTCATCTGCGCAATCACAGCGTCGTTCCAATGCGCGCCCTGCGCTTCCCAGCCAGCGTTATACGCTGCCAGCCGTTCCGGTGTGAGCCAGCGCCGGATTTCGGCGGTGAGTTCCCAGGTTAATGGTAAGCCACAATCGAATGACGCCCCTGCGCCAAGAAATAATGCCTGCATAGTTTTTATCGTCTGTCTGGTTGATGTGGCGGCATTATGCCATGACCTGCGCGAGATAATTCAGCAAGGCGGTCAAGCGGTAGGGTTGATAACGTCGCTCTTTAAAGACCGCAAAGATATCGGCAGCCTGGCCGATATACCGCCCCTGCAACACTTCAACCAATTCACCGGATTGCAATTCGCGCAGCACATCCAGCCGCGATTTATAGATAATGCCCCGCCCCGCTACGCCCCAACGCTTCACCACATCGCCATCGTCGGCACTGCGGTCGCCGCTTACATCTACCTCAACCCACTTGTCATCCTGATGAAAACCCCATTTGGTATAAGGCCGGTCGTTGCGATAAAACACGATGCAATTGTGCTGCAACAGATCATCAAGTGAGGTGAGTGGTGGATGTTGTGCCAGGTAACCAGGGGCAGCCACGAGGATCCGGCGATTGCTGCACAATTTCCTGGCGACCAGGCCCGAATCTTTTAACTCGCCATAGCGGATCACCACATCCAGACCTTCGCGATACAAATCCTGCATAAAGTCAGAAAAATACAGCTTGATGGTGACGGCCGGGTGTTGCTGTTGAAATGCATCGAGCCAGGGCAACATCAGGTTGCGCCCGAAGTCGGAAGGT
The DNA here is from genome assembly GCA_035490615.1 of Cellvibrio sp. Classification (GTDB taxonomy): domain Bacteria; phylum Pseudomonadota; class Gammaproteobacteria; order Pseudomonadales; family Cellvibrionaceae; genus Cellvibrio. Next base: position 16,481 of record DATJLH010000236.1, on the reverse strand, counting down.
AAACCCATGCGGATTTCACCGGCAATCAGGGTCTGCATGTTGCGCAGCTCCGCTTCCGCGCTATCAAGGGCGCCCAAGGCCTGTTGAACATGGGGCAGAAACGCCTGGCCCGCCGGGCTGAGCCGCACGCTGCGCGTTGTTCGTTCAAACAGGCTGACATTCAGGCTGGCTTCCAGGCGTTTGATGGCCGCCGATACCGCCGCATTGGTGATGTTCAACTGGCGGGCAACTTCGCTCATGTTGCCGTTCTCCGCCACCCGCAGCACCAGGTCGAGATCCTGTAAGGAGTAATTTCCGGTCATGGACGCCTCACTATCAAAAATTATTTGATAGTGTTGCAACAAAAATGGCAATTATCAATTGTACGCCGTGGGTTTAGCATTAGCCCTATCCAAACCAATACGCTGAAAAAAGGAAGCCACTATGAAAGCCGTCGCATTAACAGCCTATCTACCTATCGATAACCCTCAATCATTGCTTGATGTTGAGCTTGAAAAACCGGATCCCCAAGGGCGGGATTTACGAGTAGCCGTGCAGGCGGTGTCAGTCAATCCGGTGGACACCAAGGTCCGCGCACCCAAGGACAAAACCGAGAGCCAGCCGCGCGTGCTGGGATGGGACGCCGCCGGGGTGGTGGAAGCCGTAGGGCCCGAGGTGAGTATATTCAAGCCCGGCGACCGGGTGTATTACGCTGGCGATATCACGCGGCCTGGCAGCAACAGCGAATATCAGTTGGTAGATGAGCGGATTGTCGGCCGAACACCGGCGAGCCTTTCCAATGCTGAAGCCGCTGCTTTGCCACTGACCGCGATCACTGCCTGGGAGGGGTTGTTTGACCGCCTTCGTATATCCCGTCATAACAATACTGAAAAGACGCTGTTGATTATCGGTGGTGCGGGCGGTGTCGGTTCCGTCGCAATTCAGCTTGCCAAACAACTGACTAACACCAGCGTAATCGCCACCGCTTCGCGCACTGAAACCCGCGAGTGGTGTTTGTCGCTGGGTGCCGATCAGGTTGTGGATCACACTGACCTGGTTAACAGCGTGAGAGCCGCCGGGCATCACCATGTGGATTACATTTTTTGTTTAAACAATACCGAACAACATTGGCCGAGCTTATGTGAATTGATTAAACCCCAGGGCACCATCTGTTCTATCGTTGAAACCAAACATCCGGTAAACCTCACGCAATTGCAGGGCAAGTCGGCCAGTTTTGTGTGGGAGTTTATGTTTACCCGTTCCATGTATCAAACCACAGACATGATTGAGCAACACCATCTACTTAACGAGCTGAGTGAATTGATTGACGCTGGAAAAATTAAAACCACTGTCACCCAGATTATCACCCCGATCAATGCGGACAATCTTCGCAAGGCGCATGCGCAATTAGAAAGTGGCCGCACCATTGGCAAAGTGGTACTTGAACATTGGCAATAATATCCATCAACGTCTTTCGAGGTTTTGCACAATGACTTTATTTACACCTGTTTCTGTTGGCCGTCATCAACTCAGCAACCGCGTGGTCATGGCGCCGATGACCCGTTGCCGCTCAGCCCAGCCGGGCGATATTCCCACGGATTTAATGGCGACTTATTACGCACAACGTGCCACAGCCGGATTGATTATTACTGAAGCTACGCAGATATCACCTCAAGGCAAAGGTTATTCGTTTACGCCGGGTATCTATTCGGACGCACAGGTGAACGGCTGGCAAAAAGTCACTTCAGCTGTCCATAACGCGGGCGGAAAAATCTTTTCACAGTTGTGGCATGTTGGGCGGATGTCTCATCCGTCGTTTCATCAGGGGGAGCTACCCGTAGCTCCCTCGGCCATTGCCTTTGATGGCCAGGTATGGATTTACGATGAACAGGAAAAACGCGGAAAAAAAGTCGCCTGCCCGGTACCCCGCGCACTTGAAACCGATGAGATAAAAAAGATTGTTGACGATTATCGTCGGGCTGCTGCCAACGCGATACGGGCCGGTTTTGACGGCGTGGAAATTCATGGTGCCAATGGTTATTTGATCGACCAGTTTCTCCGCACTACATCCAACCAACGCACAGACCAGTATGGCGGCAGTCAACAAAATCGCCTGCGCTTTTTAACTGAAGTCGTCACCGCCGTTGCAACAGAAATTGGCGCTGACCGCACCGGCATTCGGCTCGCGCCCTTTATTACCGCACGCGGCATGGCCTGCCCTGAAATTCTCGACACCATACTGGCTGCTGCGGATTTTTTAAACCAGCAACAACTCGCTTATATTCATCTGGCGGAAGCGGACTGGGACGATGCACCGACCGTGACTGAAGACTTTCGTCAGGCATTGCGCAAGCGTTTTAACGGAAAAATTATGGTAGCCGGGAAATTCGATAAACACCGCGCCGAAAAAATGCTGGCCGATGGCTACGCCGACCTGATTGCGTTTGGCCGTTTTTTTGTCGCCAATCCCGATCTGGTTGCGCGTCTTCAATACAATCTTCCGCTGGCGAATTTCGAGGGTGAATTGTTGTTTGGTGGAGATAGTCGGGGGTATACCGATTATCCGATGCATACTGCCTAGCAGTGACGCTACCCGGTATTCTCCGGGTTGCTCTTTTTGCCCGGCGTTGCTTCGCTACGTGAAAGAATCATGGGTGCACCTTGGCCATTAATAATGGCACGAACAACAGGAGATACCTCATAAGACAGGATAGTTTGTTCCCGAGTATCCAGCGGGATAGTAATCCCCTGCTGTGTCAATCGAGGCGCCTCCCGGCTGACATCCCAGCAGCCAAGACTCTCAGCACGCCGATTTTGTTCGTCGCCATAATGCAGCGCCAATTGATAACTACGTTGCTCATTCGTTTTCAGTAAGGCGAGTTTATGGCGATGTCCACGCAACCATAAGCGAAACATAATAAATTCCTTTAATGTTGCGGCGATTAATCATCTACACTTTCACCATCAATAAACAGTAAGGAAAAGCACGATGGCACGTGTCTACCAAACCTATCTTCAAGGTGATGCCGACATCCGCGTCGCATTGGTGGATGATCCGGGGATGGCCGATCTGTGGGTTTACCAGGTATCGTCCTGGGGCATGGCATCCGGCGATGCACTCTGGTATGTCACCAGTGAGCGCGACCAAGCCAGCGTAAGGATTTATTTTTGCAGTATCGGCATGGCGCAAATCAAAATTCATTTTGTAGCTTCACAAGGTATGGCTGGCTGGCAGCATGCACACCCATTGAGAGGCCGCTTCTGCTAGCCCAACTTACTTTTCTTCCGGCCAGGCAATGACATCAAGCGACCAGGAATAACCATAATTTTCACGCAATTTAGCCGTAGCCAATTGCACGTCTTCACGATTTTTGAAAGGTCCCGCTGCGAGGAGTGCCCAGCGGATATCTTTGTCCAACGACACATTAATGATTTTTACCGGCACCTTTACATGAGCCAACTCATTGTGTAGAAGTTCGACCTGGGTTATTGATGTAAATAAACCAATCTGAATCCCCAAGGGTGATGTTCTTTCGTTGACGTCCAGTAACTGGCTGTAGTCAACCGCAGCCGGTTTATCCTGCGAGATTTCTTTGTCGGTTTGATCCTCTTTTGGTGCCCAGCGGGTGTAAAGCTCCATGGCCAAGGCTTCCACAGGTTCCGCAATGTTAGCGGGAGCCATCAGCCCTGCTAAAAAAAGGGTGCCACCAAAAAGCAGCAGAACGATCAAAAATCCCAATTTTGCCATTAGCGTATCCTCGCGTTAAATCCGTCGCGCATCACTCAACGCCCTTGGCCTGCCGGTGGTCATCTTGGCTGCACTGCCAATCGTTACCGAGCGTATATCATCTGTCTGGCTTGTGGTCGCGGTATTGGGAACCACTTTGTTCTGTTGAACATGTTGTTGAAAGATATCCATTGCCTGGCTTACGTCGCCCTTCGTATGCGTCAAATACGTTTGAAAGGTTTGTGGTACCAGTGCGTGATGATTTTGAATCATCATATCTCTGGCGGTTTCCCACTTGAGCGTTTCACGCTTTTGTTGTTGCATCCTGGACAATTGGTCCAAGGCACCGGTTTGGTTAAGTTGCGGAATAGTGCTGCTCTGCACGAAATAAGAGCTCTGCGCTGTGCGGAGCTCTTCGGCGGGTGACATCATCTTCTGTACTGTCATCAACCGCGCTTTAATGGCAACATCGTGCGCAGTAGCAGTACCCGTATCATAGGCATTCAATTCGGTCATCACACCGTCATAACGCGCTTTATCGCGCGTGTTGTGTTCTGACATAACGAAGCCTCGCAGGCTGGTCAGTTTCTTTACCGCCCCCGGATGACCGGCAATACCGCCGTCTTCAGTTTTCCATATCAAATCACTGGTGCGTTCGCGCGTCCATGTCATTGCCGAGGCCAAATCGTGATCAATAGCACCATAGCTTTGGCGCTGCTTTTGAATGCGTGTTGCAATTTCTTCATCCAGCCCTGCACCCCATTCTTCGCCTGTTTGTTTTTCAGCTTTAACGCGAATGTCCGTTTTCTTTCCACTGGTAAGGTTGGTTTGAATGTCCATCAGCGAATTTTCATATGATGGCGGCCAGGACCTGTCCGGATTCCATTCATAGGTGCTGCTGGAAGGAAAAGAGTTAGTATTAGATGGAAACATCGTTTTACCTCATATTGATAAACAATTTATAAGCAGAGGAAATACTCAAAAACTATTTCTTTTCTTTGGTGTTATCGTGAGTCTCCAGACGCCGATTTATTGTCTGCATGATCACACCATCCTCTTTGCCAGTAACACGATGAATATCATTGATCGAGCGGCCTGCATTACCCAATGTTTTAGCCACCATTACTCCTCTGGCGATAAGACCCGGAATACCCGGTATTAAAGCCGCAGGAGCGCCCATCATAAAATTCGCACCGAGCTGACGTGTCAAATTTGCTGCCTCCATCCCAGTGTGTTGAGCAAGCGTTGCCTCTACCTTGTCAACTCCCTCACGGGACACGCCTTGTACAACTGATTTTACTTTCTGAAGCTTATCAATAGTTTCCCTAGGCTTATCCCACAGTTCCTGCGCCACCTCATTTACTTTCTGCTTGCTTGCGTCAATGGTGTCCTGCCGCCTATCTTCATTTGAAGTTTGGGTAGCGTATTGAAAAACCTTGGTTGCTCGCTTGACCTGATAAGGAACCTCCCATTGAGCAGGGTTAAAACCTTTAAAAAATTGCGTGACAGGACTTAAGGTTTGTAAGGTTTCCTGCCGTTGCTGTATGTGCCGCTGAGCTTGTGCAAACACATCATGTTCCCCGGGCGGCTGAGCATCTGTATGGGTTGTATCACCTTTGTGCTGCTCCATCATTTTCTGGCCCGCACCATAGAGAGCGGAGCCCACAGTCAAAGCTCGAATATATGATCCGGGATTGGGTTTTAGAAATTTAGTAAAGCTCATCTTCGCACCTGCTATAAATCTATAAAAACTGATGTATCGTTCTAAAGTCAATATTCAAGGCGTTTGGCATTGTCTAGCCCAATGGTGTCAATAACGCTTGGCCATTTTGAGCACGTACATGATTTGCTGCGGCTGTTGCAATCCGTGAACGCATAATATCGTTAGAAGAAACTCGTAATGGATTATTTTCCATAACAGGTGACGTACCCAAAGGCCCAACTTGTTGAGTTGTCGCTTTGTGCCGGACAAAATCAGTAGCATGAAGTGCATAATCTGTGTATGCCCTACCAATTCCACCGCTGCTACTCCATACACCAGAATGTGCTTCCATTTGAAACCAGGAATCCGCCCCTGGTCCGACTTGAGTGGTGCCATGCAGTGCAGTGCCAAAATTCATAACTCTGTCTGACGGCATTTGGTGTTCGCTTTGAACAGTACCCATACCTGGGTAGTGAGAAGAAGGCAAATTATAGCGTGGCTTATTCGGTCCGCCACGATCACCACCATAGGTGCCATTCTGTTCCCGCAGTCGAAAGCGAGCATCCAGTGCACCACCATCCTCCACAACGACATGACCACCTCGCATAGCATCGTCACTCACGTTGGGATTTATCGACGGATGTACATGATTCGTAGCTTTGGCAAACGTGAATAGACGGCGCGCCTCCTGGACCGTACTCCATTGATCAGCAGTGAATACACCTTGTCGTTGATTCAAGACATGCGTAATCTCAGGTGAGCTTAAATCATGGGCATCCCGGTACGCCTGCATACCGAGATCTGCCACCATCATGGAAGCAGCTGTCAATGTACCAACACCGCTCAGAGTGGCGGCACCTTGCGCAACTTTCATGGCGCCATGCACTACTCCAGAAGTCGAACCTGTCGGCCCAGCATTATCATGCACAGTGCGCAAACCCTCAGTTATTGAGCTTGCCCCACTGTAATCTGTTAAAGCTTTTGAGGTTGCATTAAGTATGTTGGACATCATGTTCTCCTTTGACTGTCAAAATTTAATGTAAACAATGGCTGCTGCATACTTATCTAAAACATATATCTACTGCCAGGAATTTCATTAATAATTCCAAGTCCCGTCTAACAATATGAATATTTTCCTCTACGCCTCGATAGAAAAAATATTCCTTTTCATATGGCTCAGCTGCACGAACAGGCAATAAAGTGAAACCCAATTTTTTAATTGCGCCAAGTGAAGGATGATTGTATTTATACACCTTGGCAAAGCAGGATTGCATATTGAAATGGTTAGTGTGGTATAACAACAATAGTTCAGCGGCTTCTGGCCCGAAGCCGTAACCTTGAAAATCCTTTCCCAGCCAATAATAAAAAAAGCCGAGTTGCTTATAGCGTATTAATCCTACACACCCGATAAAGCCGTATTCCGAGTGCATTACTGCACAGGTTGTACGAGCGGCGTCATTCATGTCGTCCGCCAACCAGGCATGCCATTGCATGTCATTATTGAATTCAGGCAAACAACATAGATCCGCAATGCCGGGATCAGCATATTGCCAGGCAAAGTCGTTAATGTGCTGATGTCCTAAAGGCTGGAGGTAAATGCGCTTACCATGCAATAAGCCGGATGATGTGAGGATCTTTTTTTCAGAGAATCTTTGCCACGCAGATATTTTCTTATAATAGTCATAAAAAAATTTGTTCGCAGGAACCTCCAGCGCATAGCGTCTTGACAATACAATGGCTAATTGATGATCACCTAAGCACCAACAAGCCTGTATCAAAGAACAGCGTAACTGAACACTATCTGGCTCCAAAGCCAGTCCTTGCCGTACAACATCGATTAATAATTTCCAATCACACAAGTACTTGCACATTTCTGCCATCTGTTGGCAGTCATTATGATCGAGCTTAGTTTGATATTCTCGATAGACATCACGTAAATTCATCAAAATCGATAAGCGCTCATTAGCATGAATGTTGCTTTTCTCATGGTATATGTAATTCAGCCAGTGATGAGCATGAGGTTTATTGATAAATGGATGTAGGGAAAACAGGTTATCCGAACCTGGATGATACGGCCCGACCTGTTGACTCGCTGCGATCGCTGCCTGTGCCGGCATAATAGGGCTCCGTCTTCTTAAACCACTTACGTCAATGGGTATCTCGTCTTTCTTTACTTTGGGTTATTTCATCCCGTTCAGCCTGAAGCAACTTTTGCTCTTCATCCGCCACTTGCTGCAACGCAAAAAATGTTGTTCCGGGCGTGAAGCGGGTTTTAATCCGTTTATTCACAGGCGCATTAAGGCTTTCCAGCCAATACGCTGTATTTGATAAAGATGCAGGCGAATCTTCAGCACGAGGATTCTTCGTAGTAGTGGATGATGCTTTTTCTGCAGCAAGATCCAGTTGCACCGTTAACCGAAAGCCATCAAGGCCATCACCATCAAGCGGTATGTCATCATCGTTGTTATGCATCATCTTCTCCTTTGCTGTTGCAACTCGTCATTTACGCAGCGCTTTTATCCAGCCCCAACAAATCAAAAATATTGATCTGCCCATTACCCTGAACAAATAACTGGCGATATAAATCCGATGTGCTCATATTGCCCCACTCCACCATGCGCTTGAGTACGCTGGGCACCGGGCTATGCGGTTCTATATGCGCGAGGTAATCTGCAATTGCTTCCAGTTGTAAGTAGGCCTCCATGCGTCCGCGTCGAGGGTCTGTCATTAATACATCATCTACGCCGCTCTCTTTGGGGATGTCCTGATGAGTTGTTTCTTCGTCAACAGCGGCGGCTGTGTAACCACGCTTGTGCAGTTCGTTGCGTAAAAAATCTGCCATGTGGTTCAGTAAACCGGTGATACTACCGAGCGAGGGTGATTCCTCGCCGCACAATTCATTTAAGGTTGTTGAAAGTTGTCGTATTTCATTAACACCCGCGTCGATAAACTGCAGGGTATCGGCCCATTCTTGCGATGGTGTTTGGTTAACGATGTGCTGGCAATCAGCCACGGAAAAACCTTCGAGTGCTTCCCTGCCCCTGACCTGCGCCTGAATCTGCTCATTGCGCATCGCGATCTCCAGGTCCTCCCATGCCAGCACCTGCCGACCACTCGGATTTAGCGGAAGAATGCTCAACAGCGGCATAAATTTTTCATTGGCCCAACTGAGGATATTGGTGCGGTACTCCTGATCACCACCTTCTGGCTGGGGATAAAGCGTGGGCCAATAATGGCGACAAAGTTGTTCGATAATCCGGAATGCCGGCGCCAGTCCAGCGAAGCCGTAACGATGCAACTGCGCCTCACATAACCAGACGGCAATTTGCAGATCCTTACTTTTGCTTGCCAATGCCGATGCGGCAATCTCAATTGCATTTGCCCAGTTGGCCTGTTTAAGATCGTGGGCCCATTCGCCGCGAGGGATGGAAGGGTCGTCAGCATGTCGCGCTTGCTTGAGGGCTTTGTAGGTTTCGCTAAAGCGCAAGTTGTCACCCACGATATTTTCTTCATTGATGGGCGCTAACATGGCCGATAATTCAAAACCGGTTTGTTCTTTGATCAAATTGTTAATAAGGATAGATTCCATCACATGCCTCTCAGTCACATTTAAATAGCGGGAGCCTGCTGGGGGAAATTCACCGGCATGGGCCAGGTTTGCCATTGTGCGCTTTCACCTTTGATGGCTAACGTCAGGGTAACCTGCGCATTTACTTCGCGTAGCTGAAGCGTTTTACTGGTTTCACTCAGTGATGTTTTCGTCGCTGTTGTTTTTTCGGCAACCGGAATGGTAAAACGCAGGGGTATCACCGCCGGATCGCTGGTAACACTTTCGCGTTGCTGATCAACCAAGCGGTGCAAGGCCCAGGGTCCGTCCTGTTGAAATATCACCGCATTACTCTGCACCACCATCTGCCGCTGACGCGGATCGCGCACGGGGGTATACCGGGACAATTCTGCCCACGCCATGCTGACCTGTAGAGGTTGCCCGCTCAGCCATTCAAGATCACTGACCTGATTGGGAAAACTGCTTTGCATCGCCGGGGTTTTCAGTATCCATTGCACGATCTGTTCGATCCCGGGGGAGTTGCCGGGATTTTGCCGGAATTGCGCGTTGATCCTGACACTGCTCGGCAAGCCTTTGGGGTACAGCAAATTCAGGTGCTCACGTACACCCTTCAACTCGGTAATAAATTGTTTGACGGCGTACCAGCGATCCCCTTCTTTCTGTTGGGCCAGGTGTTGATCCAGCGCAGTAATTAACGGGCCATAATTCGCATCAAAATGTACCCAGGCTTTTGGATCGAGATCTTGCGCACCATCATTGGCAAAGGGGTAGCGGCCTGCCAGTTGGCGATTAAATGCATCCGCCAGCTCCAGATAATCTTTCGCCACATATTGGGCAGTGGTATCGGCACACAGCGTAGCCAGGTCATTGACAGCGAGCTTTTTACGCTCAGAGAATAGGTCATTTCCTGACGCCCCGGCATCAAAGGTTTGCTGATAACAGGTCTCTGTTGTAACGCCGGCAAAATGGGTGGTGTAATAGTCCCGCAACAGCCCCAACTTGCTGTTCTTGTCATTGAAGCGGATAAAATTGTCATATTCATTGACGGAGTTCGTCCAGAAAAAAACCTGGGTGTTGCTGGCCGCCTTGTGCAGACTCGCGGCTTCATTAAACCAGCGCGTGTAAGGTCTGGCGTACTGCAGCAAACGCGCGGCAGAAACTTGTTCTGCGTTTAAAAAGTCTACGACCTCAGGCTTATCATCCATTTCGGTAAATAAAAACGTGCTTTCGGGTGGTGACAATTTTGGTAAGAAAACCGACGTGGATAAGTAGAGCTGAGTAATTTGATTAATCTGTTCACTGGCAATCTTGCTCAAGCAGTCGTACCAGCCGGCGTCGGATGTGTCGAGCATCAATTGCTGATATAACCTCACCAACGCAATAAGCTCATTGATCGATTGGTTATAGGAAAAACTGACTTTCTCAATAAGTTGCTCCTGGGTGATGGTCATACCGATCGGCTGGATCGCATTGGCCATCTGGTAATTGACCAGGCTCCTGATCTGACTCCGGGCAACGGCATTGATAAAGTTATCCGCCAGCGGCCTGGTAACTGCATCAGCTGATGAATTCGCCAGTGTTTTCAGTGTGGGTACTGGAGGAGCAATGAATTCCTGATATGACTGCAGGGATTTTAGTGCTTGTATCAACGCGGCCTGGTTGATCGTGGCCGCCCGATCACAGCTGGCAAATGCCGATGGATGATCCATCATAAAATCGCGCGCTTTCAGCGCTTCAAGCTGTTGCAGATTCTGATTATAGCGGTCAGTCCAGACCAGGCCTTGTGCTGTTTCTTCCATTAATGGAACCGATTCCACCGACCGCAAGGCAAGCAACTGATGTTTCAGGGGTATATAGCAATTGCTCGGCGTAAAGGCTTGTACAGCTGCTTCCAGACCACTGACGTTGTGCTCATCAAATTTTCCAAGCGCTTTTAATAACGTATCCATCCGGACAAAAATTTTGGCACAGGGGTTCTCACTTTCCGTCGCACCTATCCAAGCCTCCTCAACCCGGTGACTCCAGGCCATTAAATCGTTCACATCTGCTCGCGTTACGGTATCCGGACGGGAAAATTTATCGAGTAAGGTTTCACCTCTACCGATAGCAGAGGTTAATGACGTGCGCAGGTTTTCCGCACCATTTCGCAAACGGCCGCTCACGACCTGGTGATAGTCTTCCGAAACATGCACCTGATCTCGATAGCTGACCTGCAGCAAGGCTTTCAGCAATGCACTGTTGTTGGTAATCAGGCTGTCAGGTAATGGACGGTTATAGAGGTACTGAGTCAGTTTATGAAATGCTTCCAACACTTCCCGGGATTGGGCACGGCTATTGGTATGAGTGATCTCCCTGAATAAAGACTCGTGATATTCAAATGCAAGCACTTCCAATGCGTAATTAAAAAATTCGGTATCTACGTTACCATCCGTTGCCACCTCCGGATTATTATCGGCAGCTACCAGGGTATCGGCTTTGGTCTCCAGCCAGCATTTAAATGCTGGCAGAATCACACCGCCAAATGCATCACGAGCAATGGTATCGAGCGGGCGGGTGGAGATGTTGCTTTCCCGCCATGAATAAGGAATATTCCAGTAGGTCACCCGCGCATGGATTTTTGAGATAGGTTGGAGCAAGCGAAAGTAATCGTCTGCACTGATGCAATCATCCAGGTTTTCTGCATAGCTACTGTAAACCTGCAGCATCTTCACCGCTTCAACTTGAAGATCGACCTGTTGTTTCAGATCAAAAAAGCTGTAGACCAGAGACAAAAATAAAATACCCAACCCATAGCAAACCCATTTCTGGGTTTTATGTAAACGCAAGGATCGCGACCAAAGTGCGAAACGCAGGGGTTTAGCCAGGTTTTTTTCTGCAAAACATTTTTTCTCAATTAACTCTTTAATAGCACCTGGCGCGCGCGTCTCGTCCATGCGCCCGGTAAAATAAAATCCGCGTACACTGGCACCGCTGGAAAAAATAACATCGTCAAAAATTTGCTCCAGCATCCAGCTTAAATTTTCTTGTACATTCGCCAGACGGCGAGGAAATAGAATAAAGTTACGCGCCTCGGTCAGCGTTAATGCATTCTGATCGGGTTTTGCCAGGGCATTGGCTTGCAAGCAATAAAGTTGTTGGACAATGGATTCCAACCCGGTGGCTATCCAATGGTTCTCAAATTTGGCTTCAAGGTGGTAGGGGCTGGACCAGCCAAACATTTGTTGCTGGAATTGCGGGAACTGCCGCCAGAATTCACGATAACCGGGAATCCGGTCCGTCTTGGTGATGACGATATAAATGGGTAATACAAATTCCAGTTCTTTCTGTAACAACCATAACAAACTGTGGATATAGCGCGCCTGGGTACGCAAGCGTGTGCGCCCTTGGGTCAACAAGGTCTCAGCGGACACAGTAACAATCACACCATCGAGCGGGCGTTCGGGTCGGATCTGATTGATTTCCTGTAACAGAGTTTTCAGCCCCTGCTTATTTTCCCCGAGAAACTGACCATCGATGATGATGCCCTGCTCCAGGATCTGCCATGCATCCCTGGTACCGGAGCGGTTAATCAATTTCAACAGCGGGTGGGTTTTATCACCCAGAGCCAAGGCGCGTGCCAACTCCGAACGACCGCTGTCAGGTTCGCCCAGTAACATAAACCAGGGCGTATCATATCGCCCTGCCCGATGGGTATATAAATCACTGAGGAGTTGTTCAAGTCCACCCCAGAAATCCTTCACCTTTTTGCGGCGACGCAACACGGCCAGGAGATCTGTCAGGATTTGTTTTGCTACGAACCGTGCCCGCACAATCAGCGCGACTATCACCATCAACAGGATGATGGCCAGAGCAATCAGCAGATAGAAAATCCACGGGCTCATAAACCACCTTGCCGTTGAACGAGTGATACCGCGTGATCAATGTCGAATGCAGCAGATTCTGCTCCAGCCGTAGTCATACGCAGTTCTATTTGCGCCGCACCGGTTATCTGTTCATCGTAAATACCGGCAAAAATCTGTACTGCGCTAACCCAGATGATCAGCGCCAGGATTAAATACACAAGCATCGCCACACCCACCCAACGCCACCAGCGCGACATGGCACCCAAGGTTTGCGGATAGGCACCGGATAGCGGATGCTCATAAGCCTGGGCAAACGCCAGCCGGGGTAAGTCCGGGTGAAAGCGCAAACGGTTGAGCATGAGCTGGTATTCCGTCAAGCGCTCGCGTTGATGGCGGCATTCGCCATAAAACCCAAGCTGCAGAACCATAAGATAGATACTGGCAAACTGATCTTTATCTTTGGGATCGCTATGCCGTTTGCCGAGGGTTTTGATACGTTGGAAGATCATGCGCCCGGCGATGGATGTCCCAAATAATTTTTCCTCCAGCAGATGATCACACCAATAATCCTGCCCGGGCCAATTGATCTGGAATAACAACATTTCATCGGCTAATGCCGCCAATGCATAACGCAGTTCATTCATCAGAGGTTGCTCTGCCGGGTCACTGCTGTAAAGGTGCCGGTCGAGGATCGCCGCCATTCGTTGGGCCGTACTCAATGCAAGTACTTGCGTGGTATTGGATGCATCGGCAGCGTCATCCAATTGCTCACCGGAGGATAGGGTTTCAGCAATACTGTAGAGCGCTTCGTAAGTCACCAGAAAGCGATTGACCCATCTCATGCTGCATCTCCCACCGGAGATTTAGCTGGCCGGTATAACAAAATTGCCTCCGGTGCCTGGAGATCGTTATCGCCCCAGATGATTAGCGGCTGTTCACTTTGAATTGCCGGTTGATCCCGGTCTTCACCGCCCACCATTAAATTGCGCACTTCATACAATTGCGCCTGGGATCGCTGGGTATAGCGGAGCCGTATCTCCTGGGATAATTTTCCGGTCCAGGCTCCGGGTGAACGTTGCCGCCGCAACAACTCCATAACTGGCCGCGAACCGATACGCGCATTGTTCAACCACTCTTCGGCTTCGATTGGTGACTGGCCCTGCGCGGGAACAATTTCTATGATGACTTGCTCGGTATTCCAGCCTTGCGGCATAAACAAACCGAAGATATTGTTTTTACGTTTTTGGAAACGATACAGCTTGTAAGACAATGGAATACTGTCGATCAACTCGTGGATCTGTTGCACGACTTTATAAATTGACTTCGCCGCCTGGTGATGATCGTAAGCAGGAATTTCCGCAGGCAAGGGATTAGCGCGCAATGCGCACATGCAACCGTACACACCGGCCAAGGCACCCAGTAGCGTAAACGGATGCGCCATGCGCGAATTTACCAGCGTCTCCAGGGGCGGTAAAGCCGTAGTAAAGGCTAATAAATTTTGCGCGTGCAACTGCTGGGTGGTGGCCAGGTAATTGGCATTGTGGCGCAGCTTTTCAATCAACTTCTTCAAACGATAATTAAGGGATTTTTTATCGCCGATAAAATCGGCAGCACTGGCGCGCAGCAAGGGCGGCAAATAGCCGTTGACAATTTCAAAATTGCCATTGGGCGTAAGCGCGACCTTGCACAACGGCAGGGATTCATATTGCGCCGGGGGATTATCACCAGCCCACAGTTGCGCACGTATCTGTAAACGATCCAGAGCAACGCGCCCATCGGTGTTGGTATCATCAATGGCCATATCACCCTGCACAGTCTTAAACCGGCGGATGTTGGCATTTTCCGCCGCCGCACCATCCACCCGCAACGGCACCAGCAAATGAATCATCACCCATTGACGCCGCTTGATATCGGCATGTTGACTGATATCAAGTTGTAAATCGTAAGGACGGAACCAGGGCTTGCCGAATTGCACGCATAAACCATCTTTCATGATGGCGACAAGCTTCTCTACCTGTATCAGCCCGGCTTCCAGTTCAGTTTTTTTCAGCGAAAGATCACTCAGCCCCCAATAATACGGTTGCACTTGCTGAAGCATGAAAAGGCGCTGCTTCTCTTGATATAGATCGCTCTGCTGGAAGTGCTGCGGCGTCAACAACATGCCTTCGCTCCACAGCAGTGGATCGGAAATCGGTATGTAAGGCATTAATAGAGATTCCATAGCGTGCATTAATCAGGTTGTTTAAGAACAACCCTATCCTTTTCTAACTCAAGGTTGATAACAGGGTAATCGGTAATTTCCAGTGGCAATTGGCCCTGGAGATTTACATAGTTCGCGTAGACCAACACCCGTTGTGCATCACGATAATTTCCTGGTAATGCAATGCCTTGCTCACGAAAATTGGGCGGCACCTGTAAACTGCGCAGCGACAGTTCCTTTGGGTACTTGAACAATAGTCCCTGTTTCCGACTGAACCAGTCCGCCGCGTTATCCGGTAGTTGTGCCACCAGATCTTTATCGTGCACAAACACCAGGTCCACCATCACTGCACTGAAGTCATTTACATCGTCACTCGCCTGAACATTCACTGTTTTCAATGCTGTTGTGTCACGCCACCAGTGGCTCACCATGCTGCATCCCGTGACCGCTAGAAATACCACCAGGAGCAAAGCGCGCTGCATTCGATCATGTAAAGGCTCAGGGAAAAAATTCATGGCCTACCCCAAATAACAAACATTGTTAGGACTCGGCAACCCTGTCACGCCCGGTGCATTAGTGGTGTTCTGCAAGGTCAGCGTTGTCATGCGCGCGCCGGGCGCGACACCGTTAAACACCTTAAAACTGCCCAGTAAATAAGTTTCCGGCCCGATGACTGTGCCAGATGCAACGCCCGTAGCTGCGCCAGCTTCATCACCATTGGTGATAGTGCCCGGTGTCAGTAAGTTGTGTACCGAACCGCCACCGTGAAACTGTTTAAAATTATTGGGAATATGCACCATGGACTGGCTGATATTCGGATAAGGAATCGGCACCACCGCCGGACCCGCCGGCGTCAGACAAACATCCGGAAATCCCAAACCCATTGCACCAATCTGAGTAGTTGAAAACATAGTTCACCCCATATGAATAACATCAGCATCCACTTTCAACTCTTTTTCGGCAGTAATCAGTTGCCGTTGCGCGTGGGTGCGCAGCAATTGTTTTACCGTCGTCGTTAAGTCACCGAAGCGCGCCACGCAATGCGCGGCAGATTGAATCCAGCTAGCCGCCACCTGGGTAATCAGGTGATGGCAGTTGATCGACAAGCTGCCGCGCACGGTGTTGATATCGCAATCACCAGCAGAACCCAGTAACAGCTTTTTACCGGCGCTAAGCGTTAATTCAGATGCATGGAGTCGCAGCGGCTGATGTAATTGCCCGAGGGTGGCCGGTTGCGTCGATGAGCGCTGCACAATAGCGGTGATAAATACTTCGGAGTTGTTACCAGTACACACCACCCGGTCACCATTAGCGGGTACGAGCAAGCAGGAAAGTGCTGCCCTTGCCCGTCGCCCGCTACTGAGCAACCAGTGCTCGCCCTCGGCGCTCAGCACTGAATCAAACCATTGCTCTACAGCTGGTTGGTATTCCCGCTCAGTCGCGGATAAGGCAAATGTCACGCG